>NZ_JAWLDS010000036.1:0-27936 GCF_041686535.1 Aquicoccus sp.
ATGGGTCATCCTGTATGCCGGCACCATCCTATTGCGCGGTCCAGCCTCCGTCGATCGGGATCACGGTTCCGGTCACGTTATGTGCCACCGGGGCGCAAAGCCAAAGCGCCAGCGCCCCGATCTCCGCCGGGTCGGACGTCCGCCGCGAAGGCTGTTTCTCCGCCAGAAGATCGGCGACCCCCTTGTCACGGTCTCCCCCGAATCGCGCCGCCCGCTCTTTGACCTGCGGTTCGATGATCGCGGTTTCCGTCCAGCCAGGGGCAATGCAATTTACCGTCACCCCGCCCAAGGCCTTGCTGCCCGCATCGGCATATTCGAGTGCGGCGACCTTGCTCATCCCGACCAGCCCGAACTTGGCGGCGACATAGGGTGCCTTGGCCTTGGACGCTACGATCCCGTGCACGCTGGCGATGTTGACCACCCGCCCGAAGCCGCGAGCCGCCATTCCTGGCAGGATCATGCGCATCGTGTCAAAGGCCGCCGACAGGTTCACCGCGATGACCGCGTCCCATGTCTCGCGCGGCATCTCGGCCAACGTCGCCGTATGCTGGATCCCTGCATTGTTGACGAGGATGTCCACCGGCCCCCAGTTCTCGACCGCTTTCACCAGCGCCTTGATCTCACCGGGCTTGCGTAGATCGCCTTCGAAGAACCGGGCCTCCCTTGCGCCCGCTTCACGCAACCCCTCACACACCTTCTCGGCTTCACCCTTGCTTGCCAGCCCGTGCACGGCGATGCGTGCGCCTGCCGAGGCCAGCGCCTGCGCGATCGCAAGGCCGATTCCCTGGACCGAACCGGTCACGAATGCCGTTTTCCCTTTCAAATCAGTCATTTTCCATCTCCTTCAAACGGTCCCGCAACTCGGTCTTGAGAACCTTTCCGTAGTTATTCTTTGGCAGGTCCGGCACCTCGAAATAATCCTTGGGCCGCTTGAACCGCGCGATATTGTCAAGGCAATGCGCGTCCAGCGCCCCCGGATCGAGGGTCACGCCATCGCGCATCACCACGAAGGCCACCACGTCCTCGCCCCATTCGGGATGCGGACGGCCCACAACGCTCACGTCCTGGACATCGGGATGGGTCAGCAAGGCTTCTTCGACCTCGCGCGGATAGATATTCGTGCCTCCCGAGATGATCATGTCCTTCGAGCGGTCATGCAGCGTGACATAACCATCGGCATCCATCACACCCACATCTCCGGTCATCAGCCAGCCATCGACCAGCGTCTTGGCCGTGGCCTGCGCATTCCGCCAATATCCCGGCATCACCGTATCGCCCCGGACCATGATCTCGCCCGCCTCTCCGGCCTGCAACGAGCGCCCCTCGGCATCGCCGATCCGGACCTCGACTGCCGATTGCGCCCGACCGACCGAGGCCATCCGCGCGCGCCAGCGCGGATGCGCCCGGTCGCTCACTTCCGCCCGTGACAGCGCCGAAATCGCCATCGGGCACTCCCCCTGGCCATAGATTTGCACGAAGATCTCACCGAAATGATCGACCGCCTCGACGATATCGGCCACGTACATCGGCCCGCCTCCGTAAACGATGGTGCGCAGTCCCTCACCCGTCTCGCCCGAAACCTTCGCAGCCTGCGTCATCCGCTTGACCATGGTGGGCGCGGCGAACATATGCACCCGCCCATGGTGACGAGCGAGATCGAAAATCTCGGCCTCGTCGAACCCGCCCGATGGCGGGAAGACATGGCGCGCGCCCATCATGACATGCATGATATTGTAAATCCCCGCCCCATGGCTCAGCGGCGCGGCGTATAGCGCGCTATCCGCATGGCTGACCTGATCCACGTCCACGAAATAGCACAGCGCCATCTCGCGCAGCATCCGGTGGGTGATCATCACCCCCTTCGGCCGCCCGGTGGTTCCCGAGGTATAGAACAGCCATGCGAGGTCGCCCGCCCTCCGCTCCGCTGCCGCCGCGATGGGCGCGCAATCCGCAACGCCGGCAAAATCCTGCCCTGTCACGTCAAGGATCCGCGCCACGACTCCGGCCTCGGCCAGGGCCTCCGACAGGCCGGGCGAGGCAAAGACCATCGCCGCCCCGGCATTGTCTATGATCCATGCGGCCTCGCGCCCGTGCAGTTTTGCATTGATCGGCACCGCGACCGCGCCCGCCATCCAGATACCGTATTGCACGATCAGGTAATCCGGCAGGTTAGACATGAAGATCGCCACCCGCTCCCCGGGACCGACGCCTTGCGCCGAAAGCCACGTCGCAACCCGGGCCGCAAGGTCGCGAAACCCTCTATAATCCGCCACCATCTCGCGCCCGAGGAACAGGGCGGGGCGTTCGCCATGCACCTGGGCAATCCGATCCAGGTAGATCGCGATATTCATTTCGGCTTTCTCCTCCTCATCCTGACCGTATCAAACCACCGCGTCCGATCGCCTGCAATTGCGTAGAACTACGCGCCCTTGGCAAAACCGTGCCAAAGCGCCAAGAATACGGCATGGCCGAAACCGATATTGCCTTTGAACACGCGCCTATCGGGCTTGCCCTTCTGGAAAACCGCGTGATCCGGCGCTGCAACCTGATGTTTGCCGAGATCTTTGGCGGGGCCCCCGCGGATCACGACAACCGCCCCACTGCCGATTTCTACCCTTCACGCGACGAATTCGAACGCACCGGCGCACGCGGCCTCTACGCAATGCGCAAGAGCGGTCGCTACGCGGACGAGCGCATCATGCGCCGCGATGACGGAACCCTTTTCTGGTGCCGGGTGCGCGGCCAGTCGCTCACCCCCGCAGAACCTTTCGCACAAGGGGTTTGGTCTTTTGCGGACCTCTCCAGGGAACGCCCCATCGTGGCCCTAACCTTGCGCGAACGCGACGTGGCCATCCTCACCTGTCGCGGCCTGACCTCCAAGGAAATTGGCCGCGAACTTGACCTGAGCTACCGCACGATCGAGCTCTACCGCGCCCGTCTGCTGGAAAAATTCGGCGCCCGCAAAGTGGCCGAACTGGTCGCGAAACTCTCGGGTATGCCACTCTGATCATTGTCTGCCCATGACATCAGCCTGCACGGCACCCGGACAGACAAGGCCACGCCGGACACGGATCGCGCTTTTCACCCATTCCACCTTGCCCTATAAGGCGGCAGATGCATCAAGGTGTGCAATGCGCGCCCGAACCGTTCGAGGACATTGATGACAGACAAACCCCAATCCACCGAATCAGACGTGGCGTTCATTCAGGCACTGGCGGAACTGCTGAACGAAAACGACCTGACCGAACTCAGCGTCAAACGCGATTACGGCGAGAACGACAGCCTTAACGTGCGGGTCATAAGCCGCCGCGCCGAAACCGTGACCCACGCCGCGCCACCGCCTCCCGCCCCGGCCGCAACGCAAGCTCCCGCTTCCACACCCGCGCCGGCCGAGCCTGCCTCCCCCGCCACCGAGGATCTTGCCAGCCATCCGGGTGCCGTCACTTCGCCGATGGTCGGCACGATCTATCTCCAGGCCGAGCCCGGCGCGCCCGCCTTCGTCTCCATCGGCACACAGGTGTCCGAGGGCGATACGCTCCTCATTGTCGAAGCCATGAAGACAATGAACCATATCCCGGCCCCGAAATCCGGCACCGTCAAGCGCATCCTCGTCGATGACGGCGACGCGGTCGAATACGGCTCGATCCTGATGATCATCGAATAAGGCGCCGACCATGATCGAGAAAATCCTTGTCGCCAACCGTGGTGAAATCGCGCTCCGCGTGATCCGCGCCGCCCGCGAGATGGGCATCAAATCCGTCGCGGTCCATTCCACCGCCGATGCCGACGCGATGCATGTGCGCATGGCCGACGAAACCGTCTGCATCGGCCCGGCCCCTTCCCCGCAAAGCTACCTCTCGATCCCCGCGATCATAGCCGCCTGCGAAGTCACCGGCGCCCAGGCGATCCACCCGGGCTACGGGTTCCTGTCCGAAAACGCCAATTTCGTGCAGGTGGTCGAGGATCACGACCTGATCTTCATCGGCCCCACCGCCGAACACATCCGCGTGATGGGCGACAAGATCACAGCCAAGGAAACCATGCGAAACCTTGGCGTGCCCTGCGTGCCCGGCTCCGAAGGGGGCGTGGCCGACATCGAGACCGCCAAGCGGCTCGGACAGGAAATCGGCTATCCGGTGATCATCAAGGCCACCGCGGGCGGCGGCGGCAAGGGCATGAAAGTGGCCAATTCACCCGCCGAGATGGAACGCGCCTTCATGACCGCCCGGGCCGAGGGCAAGTCGAATTTTGGCAATGATGCGGTCTATATCGAGAAATACCTCCAGAAGCCCCGCCATATCGAGATCCAGGTCTTTGGCGACGGCAAGGGCAACGCTGTGCATCTGGCCGAACGTGACTGTTCGCTCCAGCGCCGCCACCAGAAGGTCTTCGAAGAGGCCCCCGGCCCCGCCATCAACGAGGAAGAGCGTAACCGGATCGGCAAGGTCTGTGCCGATGCCGTGGCCGCGATCAATTATATCGGCGCCGGCACGATCGAATTTCTCTACGAGGATGGCGAATTCTATTTCATCGAGATGAACACCCGTCTGCAGGTCGAACATCCCGTGACCGAGGCGATCTTCGGCGTAGACCTCGTGCGCGAGCAGATCCGCGTCGCCGAAGGGCTGCCGATGTCCTTCACTCAGGACGATCTTCAAATCAACGGTCACGCGATCGAAGTGCGCATCAACGCCGAGAAGCTGCCCAATTTCGCACCCTGTCCCGGCCGGATCACCCAGTATCACGCGCCTGGCGGGCTGGGTGTGCGGATGGATTCGGCGCTTTACGACGGGTACTCCATTCCACCCTATTACGATTCGCTCATCGGCAAGCTGATCGTGCATGGCCGTGATCGACGCGAGGCGCTGGCGCGGCTCGACCGGGCATTGGGAGAGCTGATCGTGGATGGCGTCGACACGACCGTGCCGCTTTTCAACGCACTTCTGCAGGAACCTGACATCCTCGCGGGCGATTACGACATCCACTGGCTCGAACGCTGGCTCGAAAGCAATCTGGGCGAGGGCTGACCGGCACCATGTCCTCGTATCCGGACATGACCATCACGCCCGAACTGCTTTTGCACGGCTACTCGGTCGGCATTTTTCCGATGGCCGAGCGGCAGGACGACCCCGAACTTTTCTGGGTCGACCCCCGCCGACGGGGCATCCTGCCGCTCGACGGGTTTCACATCTCCCGCTCGCTGGCCCGGCGCATGCGACGCGCCGATTATCAAGCCACGATCGACGCCGATTTTTCAGGTGTCGTGCTGGCCTGTGCCGATCGCCCCGAAACCTGGATCAACGCGACGATCTTTGATCTCTACAGGCAACTCAACGCAATGGGCCGGGCGCATTCACTTGAAATCCGCGACGATGATGGCCTGATCGGCGCCGTTTTCGGCGTCATGATCGGGGCGGCCTTTTTCGGTGAAAGCATGGTCTCGCCGCGTCGGGACGGGTCAAAAATCGCGCTTGCACATCTGGTCGATCACCTGAACCGCGCTGGTTTCCAACTCTTTGACACGCAGTTCATCACCCCGCATCTGACCCGCCTCGGCGCCATTGAAATCTCGCGCGCCGATTATCGGCGGCGTCTCGAACAGGCCCTCCAGAAAGAAGGACGCTTCCTCGAAACCCCCTTGGAAACAGACCCCTATTCCGTGATACAGCGCAACACCCATACGTCGTAACGCGGATGGTCCATCGCGCTGAGCGCAGGCGAGGATGCGATCATCCAACCGATAAAGACCGGGCTGTCGCGCCCGTCCTCCGTGATGGTGAGAAAGGCATAGGCATCCCCCGCCGGATTGCCCACCGGAAAGCGGCACTCGCCAAGCGTCACTTGCATCCGGCCGATCGTGACCGCCTCGCGACTGGCCAGTTCGATGTCGCGGACCGAGCCGTTCATCTTGTCCAGCGTCCGTATCACGACACCATCGGCCGGGCTGACCTCCTCTGCGGTCGCGAACATGGGCACGGCAAGAGCGAGCACGATCGCAGCCAGCCGTTTCACTGCTCGCTCCCGTTCTCGCCACCACTCACGAATTTCAGAAGCAGCGAGATCAGCGAAACCGCCCCTTGTGTGTCGAGCACTTCATCGCCGGGCTCAAAGTAGAACGGCGATCCACCAGGCGAGATTTCGACGAAATTTCCGCCGAGCAACCCCTCCGACGAAACCACGACGGCGCTGTCATCCGGTATCTCCACGTCCTTGGCCACGCTGAACGTCGTGTCGGCCCGAAAGGTCTCGGGATTGAGTGAAACTCCGGTCACCGTGCCGATCTTCACCCCGGCCAGCCGTACATCGGTGCCCACCGCGACCCCTTCGATGGATCGGAACGACGCGGTCAGCGGATAGCTGTCGCTGCCGCGTGAAAATCCTGTCGCCTGCCCCGCATAGACCAGGAATCCCAGCGCCACGGCCAGAACCGCGCCGCCGACCAATACCTCGGTGGTGTTTTCTGTCATCTGAGCGACCTGCAATCCTGCGTTATTCGGGCTGCCACGCCTCGTAGTCGCGACGTGGCTTCGGTGTCGTCCTGCGGATCGACCCATCAGGCGCATAGGCCAGCATCGTGCCAGTCAGGTTTTCCTGATGCGGCTTTTCCCACGACTTGTGCGGCAGCGGCTCTTCGCTCGGAGCCTTTTCATAGGTATGGTGCAACCAGCCATGCCAATCGGCACTGATCCGGCTGGCCTCGGCCTCGCCATTGTAGATCACCCACCGCCGCTTGCCATCGCGCGAGCGATAAAACACGTTGCCTTGCGCATCCTCGCCCACTTTCTCGCCCTTGCGCCATGTATAGAGCTGCGTGTTGAGCGTCGACCCGTGCCACCAGGTCACCGCGCGAAGTAGGGTATTGAGAATGCCCATGGTCGACTCCTGTTTCTCCTGCGCACTGTATGGCGAAAAGCGGCACCAAGGTCCAGTGGCACGCATGCCGCAATCCACAGCCATTTGCCAACCAGTCCGTGCGAGATCTGGCCCGAATGGGCGCGACGGGCTAGGCTACGCCGCACGAGAACAAGGGCTGGGCAGACATGACAACCATTTCCATCGCCGCCACGTGCAAGGGCGTCCGGGTGCCCCATTCTTCCTTCCTGACGGAAACCCGCATTCGCCGAATCGAAGAGGCCCGTTACGAGGGCGATGAGATCGCAGGCGCGCTTGCGGTCGTGCAACCCGGCGACCGGGTGCTTGAAATGGGCGCGGGGCTCGGCATCGTCGGGGCCGTGACGGCGCTCAACGCAAGGCCGGCCGCCGTTCTGTCCTTCGAGGCCAATTCCGACCTCATCCCCCATGCAAGGGCGCTTTATGCCGAGAACGGGCTCGAGGACGTGGTCGAGCTGCGCAACGAGGTGGTCATCAGCGCCCCCGACCGCCCCGAAACCGTCACGTTCCATATCCTGAATTCCTTTCTCGGTTCATCCCTGATCGACAAGACCAACCGCCAGACCCGCCCCGTCGAGGTGCCCACAACCAGCTTTGACGACCTGCGCGATTCGTTTCGTCCCGACGTGCTGATCATGGATATCGAGGGCGGCGAGCTTGAATTCCTGGAACATGCCGACCTGGACGGGATCCGCGCCGTGGTGATCGAGTTTCACCCTGGCGTTTATGGCGTGCAGGGTGTCAAGACATGCAAGAACGCCCTGCGCCGGGTGGGCTTTGTCAAGAACCAGGATCTCTCGACCCGCTTTGTCTGGACCTGCACCCGCTCACCCGCACCGGCGCAGCGTGACGCGGGGCCTCCCCGCGCCTCCGGCGGCTGGTCCGAAAGCCTGCGCATCGTCACCGGGGCCATGATCCGGCCGCCCGAGGACACCGGGCTGAGCACCCCGTCCGGGGTCCAGGATTCAAGCGGCATCGACGTGGCCGAAGCCGCGCTCTGGCGCAATACCCGCCGCATGAACCTGCCGTTTGAACGCCCAGCCGGCCCTGTTACCGAGCTCTCAGGCACATGGCTCTGGGGCGGAGTCATGTGGCGCTATTTCGCGCATTTCATCGTCGAAAGCGTCGGGCGGCTATGGGCACTTGATGCGCCGGACATGGAACAACCCAAGGGCATTCTCTTCATTCCGCGCAGACCCTCGGGCGAAACCGAACTTGTCACGTTCCAGACCGGCTTCTTTCACCAGATGGGGATCGATCTGCCGATCAGGGTGCTGTCCGAGCCAACCCGGGTCGAGCGTCTCATCGTGCCCGGACAGGGCTTTGGCCTGGGTGACATCAGCGCCGGCACCGAACCGTTCCGACGCTTCACGCGAACCCGCTTTGGTGCGAATGTCGAACCCGAGGGCAGCGACAAGCTCTATATCTCGCGCAGTCGCCTCGGCCCCAGACGCGGCGCATTGCTGGGCGAAGAGCGAATCGAACAGGCGCTGGCCGCTCAGGGATACGAAATCTTCCACCCCGAACGCCACGACATCCAGACCCAGATCGCACGCTACAAGGCCGCCAGGAAGATCGTTGCCAGCGAAGGCTCGGCCCTGCATCTCTATGCCTTCTGCGGTTCGGCGAACCAGGAAGTGGCCGTGATCCCGCGTCGCCGCTCGGGCGCGACGCGGCACATCCTCACCCATATCAGCAGCTTTACCGGAAACGACCCTGCCTTGCTCGATGTGCTGTGCCGTGTCTGGCAACCTGCAGGCACAAGGCGCGCACGCCTCTCCGTGGGGCAACCGGACCTGCCACGCCTGCACCGCGCGCTGCTTGAACGTGGCTTCATCACCGGCGCCCCATCCGATTGGACGCCGCTCCAGGACAGCGATATCCGCGAGGGTCTGGGTGGCGACTACACGCCAAGCGACCTGCCTCTCGCGGCCGAATAAAGCGTTCCGCAACAATCCTGCGAGACGGCCCTTCGCGGAGCGCTCGCCCCGGTGATTCTGTGCATAGGCTGCGCTGCGTTCCGCCTTGACCCTATCCCGGGCAAAAGGCGGAACGCTTCAAACCGATCGGGATGTTTCGCACTTCTCTATCCCGATCCGGGCATCGGCGGCTCAACTGGCTGCCGTGCCTTCCTTTTTCTGATCCGCGTAGATGATCAGCGGCTTGGCCTCGGCATGTGCCACCGCCTCCTCGTTGACCACCACCTCCTCGACATTCTCCATGCCCGGAAGCTCGAACATCGTATCGAGCAGCACATCTTCGAGGATGGAGCGCAATCCGCGCGCGCCGGTCTTGCGCTCGATCGCCCGCTTTGCAATCGCCTTGAGCGCATCATCGGTGAAGGTGAGTTGCGCATCCTCAAGCTCGAAAAGTCGTTGATACTGTTTGACCAACGCGTTCTTTGGCTCGGTCAGGATGGTGACAAGCGCATCCTCGTCCAGATCTTCCAGCGTCGCGATCACCGGCAGGCGGCCCACGAATTCGGGAATCAGGCCGAAGCGCAACAGGTCCTCGGGTTCGAGATCCTTGAAGACTTCGCCGATATTGCGCTCGTCATTGTCGCGTACATCCGCGCCGAAACCCATCGCGCTGCCCTTGCCGCGCTGTGCAATGATCTTGTCGAGCCCGGCAAAGGCGCCGCCGCAGATGAAAAGGATATTGGTCGTGTCCACCTGCAGGAATTCCTGTTGCGGATGCTTGCGCCCGCCCTGCGGCGGTACGCTGGCCACGGTCCCCTCCATCAGTTTCAAGAGCGCCTGTTGCACGCCTTCACCGCTGACGTCACGGGTGATCGACGGATTCTCCGACTTGCGCGTGATCTTGTCGACCTCGTCGATATAGACGATGCCCCGTTGCGCACGATCGACATTGTATTCACTCGATTGCAGCAACTTGAGGATGATGTTCTCGACATCCTCGCCAACATACCCCGCCTCGGTCAGTGTGGTCGCATCGGCCATGGTAAAGGGCACATCGAGAATACGCGCCAGCGTCTGCGCCAGGAGCGTCTTGCCGCACCCGGTCGGCCCGATCAGCAGGATATTCGACTTTGACAGTTCCACATCGCCGGACTTGGCAGCATGGTTGAGCCGCTTGTAGTGGTTGTGCACCGCGACCGACAGCACGCGCTTGGCCATGGCTTGCCCGATCACGTAATCGTCAAGCACCTCACAGATGTCTTTCGGTGTCGGCACCCCTTCGCTGGATTTCAGCCCCGCGCTCTTGGTTTCCTCGCGGATGATATCCATGCACAGTTCGACACATTCATCACAGATGAACACCGTCGGTCCGGCAATCAGCTTGCGAACCTCGTGCTGGCTCTTGCCGCAAAAGCTGCAATAAAGCGTGTTCTTGCTGTCTCCGCTGCCAGAATTGTTCGCCATGATCGTCCTTTCGGGCCCGTCTCTTTTCATTTTGGCCGGCATCATCCGACCCAGGGGTCTGCCCTAACCCAAGTCTAGGGCAGAGACAAACCGGTCACAATGTGAAATTCACCCGACGCCGCGGCGCGTGATGGCGCGAGACTGCGCGAACGCGCTCTACGCGTCGTCGTCCGCCTTGACCCGGCTTTCCACGATCTCGTCGATCAGCCCCCAGTCCTTTGCCTCCTGGGGACTCATGAACTTGTCGCGTTCCAGCGCGGACTCCACTTCCTTGAGCTTGCGACCGGTATGCTTGACATAGATCTCGTTGAGACGCTTCTTGAGTTTCAGCGTCTCCTCGGCATGGATCATGATATCGGTGGCCTGGCCCTGGTAGCCGCCCGAGGGCTGGTGCACCATGATCCGGCTGTTGGGCAGGGAAAACCGCATCCCCGCCTCGCCCGCGGTGAGCAGGAGCGACCCCATCGAGGCCGCCTGCCCGATGACCAATGTCGAGACCTTGGGCTTGATGTATTGCATCGTGTCGTAGATCGACAATCCGCTCGTCACAACCCCGCCGGGGCTGTTGATATACATCGAGATTTCCTTGCTCGGGTTCTCCGCCTCCAGATGCAGAAGCTGCGCCACGATCAGGCTCGACATGCCGTCATGCACCGGTCCGCTGAGAAAGATGATCCGCTCCTTGAGCAGGCGCGAGAAGATGTCATAGGCCCGCTCGCCGCGGCTGGTCTGCTCGACCACCATCGGCACGAGGGTGTTCATGTAGATCTCATACGGGTCGTTCATGTGGTCCTGCCTGCTTTCGTCGTTTCGATGTGTATGGAAAACTCTTTAACGGAGTCTTAGTCATGCGGCTCAGGGGCTGCAAGGGCAGCCGCGAAAAACCCCTGCCCCGAAACGCAACGGAGCGCGATCGACATCGCGCCCCGCCGTCCCTCATTACCCGAACACTCGCAAAAACCGGTATTCAGCCAAACATGTCCGAAACGATTCCCGAATACCAGCCAATCGATTCCTCATAGGTCTGCTTGCGCAGATCCGCATCCTCGCCGGTCTCGCTGATGAAGCTCGACACGCTGACGATCTTTTCGTCGGTCGCCTCATAGGATGCCCCGACCTTGACCCCATCATTCTCGTCGATGAGGCTCCAGCAGGTGTTCGAGAACTTCGCCGGGAACACGTTCGATCCCAACAGCGCCCCGCGCACCGCCATCGAGGCGACCTTGGCCTGGCTATTGGCCGAAAAGCCAGACTTCGGCATGTCGCCCTGGTTGCTCGCATCGCCCAGAACATGAATGTTCTCGTCCACGCGGCTTTGCATCGTGTGGGGAATGACCGGGGCCCAGTTGCCCTCGGTGATTCCGGCCATCTCGCAGATGCGGCCCGCCTTTTGCGCCGGGATCACGTTGCAGACATCGACCTTCTCGACCACGCCGTCGATATCCACGGTCATTTCGTCGGGATTCACCGAAACATTGTCACCGCCGAAATCGGGGCCGATCCGTTCGATCATGCCGGCGTAGTGCCGGTTCCAGCCTTCCTCGAACAGTGCCTGCTTCGAGAATTTCTCCTTTGGATCGACCAGCAGGATCTTGGCCGTCGGGTTCTTCTCCTTGAGCAGATGCGCCACCATGCTGATCCGCTCGTAGGGGCCAGGCGGGCAGCGATAGGGGTTTGGCGGCGCGATCATCGCGAACCGGCCACCCTCAGGCATCGCCTCGACCTGGGCCTTCAATAGCTCGCTTTGCGAGCCGGCCTTGTAGGCATGCGGCATCTTGTTCTGTGCGCTCACATCCCATCCCGACACCGAATCTTCGACGAAATCGATGCCAGGCGACAGGATCAGCCGGTCATAGGGCAGCACTGCCCCCCCGGCCAGCGTCACCGTCCTTGCCTCGCGGTCGACGCCGGTGGCCCAGTCATGCGCCACATTGACGCCCGATTGCGCCAGCGTGCCATAGCTGTGGCCGATCGAACTCAGATCGCGGAAGCCTCCGATATAGAGGTTGGAGAAAAAGCAGGTGTAATACATCCGCGTCGGCTCGATCAGTGTGACGTCGATCTCGCCCTTGCTGTCCTTGGCGATATAGCGCGCGGCTGTGGCGCCGCCCGCCCCGCCACCGATCACGATGACCCGCGGTTTTCCATGGTTCGATGCCCGCACAGCGGGCGCCGCAAGCGCTGCCGCCATGGCCGCCCCCGTGCCGATAAAGGCGCGTCTGTTCAATGTCATGGTCTTTCCTCCCCTTCGTTGCACCCGTTTCCCGGTGCGTCAGGCGACCCGGTTCATTCCAGATCGCCAAAATACGCGGCCAGCGCCGCGATCTCTTCGTCCGACAGCCGCCCGGCCATCATCTGCATCACCGGGTGCGGGCGGATCTTGCGCTTGTAGGCATGCATCGCGATCACGAAATCCTCCTCCGGCCAGCCGACGATCCCCGGGATGCCGTCATACGTGCCGTCAATCCGGTGACAGGTCGTGCATTCATTCGACAGATACTCGCCGAATTCCGGGTCCCCGGCAATGGCCAGGGTCTCGGATGATAATTCCACTTCGCGGGCGCGCCCCGTGGGGGCGGATTCCGGGATGTCCTGCGGACTGTCCGAGAACTGCCGCAGATAGGCCAGCACGTTGTCGCGGTCGGTCTTGTCCTCCAGCCCGACGAAACTCATCCGCGTATCGCTGACCAGCGCCTTGGGATTCTCCAGGTAGGCGTCGAGCGTCTCGAGCGTCCAGTCCATGCCCAGCCTGCCCTCGCGGCTCAGGCCCCTGGAATACCTGAACCCCTCGACCGATCCCGCGCGGCGCCCGAAAATCCCGTTGAGATGCGGGCCGATCCCGTTGCCTGCATCGGGGCCGACCTCGTGACACCCCACGCAAAGGTCATAGACCTCTTCGCCCGCTTCGGCGTCGCCGATCCGCGTGTCCTGCTGCTCGGCCATGACCGGCGCCCCCAGACCCATCCCTGCGACAGTCGCAAGGACTCCCCAAAACCTGTCATGCTTCCAATTCAATTCAGCGCCCCCCTGGTCCTGCGAACCCGTCCTGTCACTGTCGCTGGAACGGCGGGCAGCGGATATCCCGCATCGCCGCACCAGATGTCGCCCGGGCATGAAATCACAAAACCGACCGGCCCGCAAAGACGGCACCACGCGCACGACATGCACGATGATAAGATCTGTATGGGATCATGTCCTGTGAGCATCTCGCACCTCCTCCCAGACAGCGCACGCACTCATGCCACGGCGGCTTGCTTGCCCGCGGCAGACGGGGCCACCTGCGGGCGGCCCCGTCACCCTTCCCTATTCGGGAAAGGATTTGAGGTATTCGATCACCGCGGCAATCTCTTCGTCCTTGCGCAAGCCCGCAAAGGACATCTTGGTTCGCTTGATATAGTCGCGCGGTTTTTTCAGGAACTCGGCCATGTTCTCCTCGGTCCAGACCATGCCCTCGTCGGCCATGTCGAGCAAGCCCTTGGAATAGCGGAAACCCTCGACATGTCCGAAGGGCGCATCCATCACACCGTTGAGAACGGGGCCAACGCGGTCTTTCGCACCTTCCCCGACCTGGTGGCAGGCGGCGCATTTCTTGAACACTTTCTCACCCTCGGCCACCAACGCCATGTCGAGCTCCTGTTCGGCGCCCTCTGCGGTGGTGCTGGCCGCGGCCTCCTCCGCGCCTTCCTCTTCGGTGGCCGACGCTTCTTCGTCGCCCTCCGAGACATCGACCCCCAGCCGCGCGGCCCGCGCCTCGCGGGCATCGGCGTCTTCCGGCGTCACGTCGACGATCGCCGCCCGCGCGGTGATTTCGACGTTGTCCTTGCAATCGCTCATGCAGACCTCGGACTTGGCAAAGGCGACAAGCTCCGCATCGGCGCGGTCATCCATGAAGAAGTTTTCCTCGTTGGGCATGCGCACCTCGAGGAAATTCTCCTTTGAGAGAACGAAATCATCCTCGACCAGGTAGTTGAGATACATCAGGTACGCGGTGATCGCATAGACCTCGTCATTGCTCAGGCTCTGCGCATCGCCGAACGGCATTGCCCTGTGCACGTAATCCCAGACCGTCGAGAGATAGGGCCAGTAAGAGCCGATTGTCTTGACCGGCCGATCATCCGACAGCGACCCGTCGCCACCCGCCAGAACCGGCCAGCGCCCCTCCGCCTCGCCGAACACGCCGTGGCAGACCGAGCATTGGTCCATGTAAAGATCTTCGCCATCCATCACCGAACCCGATCCTTCGGGCAGGCCCTGCCCGTCGGGGCGGATGTCGATATCCCATGCCGCGATCTCGTCATCCGAGGCCGGGCGTCCAAGACCCAGCTTCTCGGCCATGACCGGCGTCGCGAGCACCGACGCCGCCACGGCTGAGGCGGTCAAGACATTAAGAAACTTCGACATTTTCCGCCTCCCCGTTCTTGTTGACATACCAGGTCTGAATACCGTTGTTGTGATAAATCGAATTGGTGCCGCGGTATTCGCGCAGCTCGTCCTTGGTCGGCTGCACGTAACCGGTGCTGTCATGTGCCCGGCTTTGCAAGAGCAACTCGCCACCGTCCCAATCGAATTCGAAATAGAACCGGTGCATCGACTTGTCCAGGCTCGGCCCGCTCATACGCGCCTCGTGCCAGGTCTTGCCACCGTCGATGGTCACGTCGACCCGCGGGATCGTGCCACGCCCCGACCAGGCCAGCCCGGTCAGAACCGTCGGCCCCTTGCCATGCAGGATCGGTGCCTGCGGGCTGGGGCTGGTGATGACCGATTTCGCGTCCATCTCCCACGTGAACCGCCGCGCGGTGCCATCGGCCAGAAGGTCGGTGTACTTGCTGGTTTCCTCCCGGTGGTGCCAGGGCTCGTCGCCGACCTCGATCCGGCGCAGCCACTTGACCCACATGTTGCCTTCCCAGCCGGGCACGACAAGCCGCAGCGGATAGCCCTGTTCGGGGCGCAACGCTTCGCCGTTCATCTTCCAGACCACGAGGCAGTCGTCGAGCGCCTTTTCCATCGGGATCGAGCGCGTCATCGCCGCGGCATCCGCCCCCTCGGGCATGATCCACTTGCCATTGGTCTTCACGCCGGCTTCTTCCAGCAGGTATTTGAGCTTCACACCGGTATACATCACGTTGTGAATCATCCCGTGCGTGAACTGGCACCCGTTGAGCTGTGCACCACGCCATTCCATGCCGCTGTTGGCAGCACATTCCAGGAAATACACATGGTTCTCGCGGGGGAACCGCATCAGGTCGGCCATGTTGAAAACAAGCGGCGTGTCGACCAAACCGTTGATCATCAACCGATGCTTGGCCGGGTCGATATGGGCCGTGCCCGAGTGGTGACGTTCGAAACACAACCCGTTTGGCGTGATGATCCCGTCCAGCTCGTGCAGGGGGGTGAAATTGATCGAACTCACCGGATCGGCCGTCAACCATTCCACCGTACGCCGCTGGACATGCGCCTCGTATTCCGAGGGCTTGCCATAGGGTGCGACATCCACCCCGTCGCCAAGCTGCTGCATCCAGGGTTGCAACTCGGTGATCTCCGGATCACCCGCCGCCTGTGCGGCACCTGCCCCCGCCAGGGTTCCTCCCGCCGCAGCGGCCCCCTTGAGAAATGCGCGCCGCGAGGGCGTCTTGCCCTTGAAGCTGACCGTCATTGATTCTGCCTCCTCATCCGCATACAAATTCTTCATATTGAATTTATAGACGCTTGAAAACCGTCACATTCACACTAGCGAATAAAAAGATATCTGTCGACGGTTTCCGATCCTGCCCCAACCGGTCTACCATCCCGCAAATCGCTTCGGAGGGCAGAGCATGATCATCATCGGCGCCGGGATCGCGGGGCTGTCGCTTGGCTGGCAACTGGCCCGGCGCGGCCTGGCGCCGACCGTCATCGACGCCGGCACCATCGGCCAGGGGGCCAGCCACGCCGCCGCGGGCTATCTTCAACCCGGCCTCGACCCTTCGCCGCTCACCGATCTCGAATGGGACAGCCTGCGCGCCACCCCAGCCTTCCTCGCCGACCTTGAGGCCGAAACCGGCCTTTCGGTCGATTTTCGCACCGATGGTCAATTGCGCATCGGCTTTGCCGGGGACGAGGCCGAGATTCGCGCCGACCATGATATCCGCCGCGCCGCGAGTTGGGATGTCACGCTGATGGACGGCGCCGGCGCCCGCGCGCTGGAACCGGCGCTTTCGCCCGAGGTGACCATCGCCTGCCTGCTTAACGACGTGTCCTGGGTGGACGGGCGCAGGCTCTGCACCGCGCTGGCCCGTGCCATCACCGCCCGCGGCGGCCAGATCATCGAACATTGCCCCGCGCTGGCCCTCACCCATGAACGCGGTCGCGTCACCGGCGTCAAAACACCCAAGGGTCACATGCCATCCGACCGCGTGGCGATCGCCGCCGGGCACCGCTTCGACCGCATCAAGGGCCTGCCCGCCGACCTGCCCGCCTCGATCCCGGTGCGCGGCGTGATCCTCGCGCTGGCCTGCCCGACGCCGCTTTTCACCCGGCTGGTCAAGCGCCCCGATGGCATCCTCTGCCCGCGCTCGGACGGGCGGCTTATCCTCGGCGTCACGAAAAACCCCGGCGACATGCGCGATTTTCCGGATGCGGGCGCGGTCCAGGCGCTCCTGGCCGGGGCAATCCGCGCCGCCCCCGCGCTGGCCGATCTGCCCTTTCTCGAAGCGACCCACGCCTTCCGCCCCTTCATGCCCGACGACGCGCTGCTTTTCGGTGCGCATGAGGGGCTCGGGGGACTCTATCTCTCGCTCGGCCACGCCTCTGACGGCTACCTGCGCGCTACCGCCGTCTCCGAGCGACTGGCCACCGAGATCCTCGGCTGAAACGAAAAAGGCCGGAGTCTCGCCCCGGCCTCGATCATGTTCGTGCAATGCGCGGCTCAGCCGCGCACCACCTCGACCGAATTGTTGGGATCGAGCTTGACCGTGCCCTGCTTGCGAACATGGTCCTCGATCACGTCCCAGATCTGCGGCCCCTCGGTGCCCTCGTTCACGCTGGCCCAACCGGCCACGACATAGTTCTTGGCCGGGTCGATCGCCTCGCCGGTCTTCAAAAGCCTCATGTCGGTGATCCGCTCGCCCTGCGGCTTGGTCACGTCGATTCGATACCCCATGCCACCGATCCGCACCATGTCGCCGCCCTGCTGGTAATAGGGGTCGGGGTTGAACAGGTTATCGGCCACGTCCTCAAGGATCACGTGGATGAACTCCCCCGTCATCTCCGACCGATACGCCCTGCCATAGGTCATCGAACAGACATTCCAGATATCCTCGCGCGTGATCGGATCGCCCGGCAGAAGGCTCGGCCCCCAGCGCACGCCCGGGCTCATCGCGATATCGGCCTCGCGCTCGGAAATCAGCGCGTCACAGATCAGGTCGTCCCACGTCCCGTTGAAATTGCCGCGCCGATACAGCAGGTCATCGGTCGTCCCGATCACCTCTTCCAACTCGGCCTTGAACGGCGCGCGCTCGGCCTCGATCACTGCCGCCACCTCCTTGTCGGGCTCGATCACGTCCGAGAAGATCGGGATCAGCTTGTGACGGAAGCCCATCATCCGCCCGTCGCGCACGTCGAGATCGACGCGGCTCACGAACTTGCCGTTGGAGCCGCTCGCGATCAGGAGCGTCTCGCCCACCAGAACCGGCTCGGGCAGCGCGTCATGGGTATGGCCGGTCAGGATCACGTCGATCCCCTCGACCCGGTTCGCCATCTTCTTGTCCACGTCGAAACCGTTATGGCTCAGCACGACAACGAGGTCGGCGCCCTGCGCGCGCACCTCGTCCACCATCTGCTGCATCCGCCCGTCACGAATGCCGAAACTGTATTCGGGAAACATCCAGCCCGGATTGGCGATCGGCATGTAGGGGAACGCCTGCCCGATCACCGCGATCTTGGCTCCACCGCGCTCAAAGAACGTGTAATCGGCGAATTCCTCGGCCGGCTCTTGCCATTCCGCATCATAAATGTTCTGCCCCATCGCCGGGAAGGCCAGGCCCTCGACGATCTCGCGCACCCGCTCCGAGCCCAGCGTGAACTCCCAGTGAAAGGTCATCGCGTCGGGCTTGAGCGCGTCCATCACGTTGACCATGTCCTGCCCTTGCGTGTGATAGCAGGTGTAAGAGCCGTGCCAGGTGTCGCCCCCATCCAGCAGGATCGCGTCGGGCCGGTCGGCGCGGATCGCGTTGATCACGGTGGCCACCCGGTCAAGCCCGCCAACGCGCCCATAGGTCTGGGCCAGCGCGGAGAAATCGTCGTAGGTCAGCGCGTAATGGCTCGGACTGCCATCCTCGATCCCGTAAAGCCTGCGGAAATCCGCGCCGGTGACATGCGGAACCGCACCACGATTGTCGCCCACCCCCAGGTTGATCTCCGGCTCGCGGAAATAGATCGGCTTCATCTGCGCGTGGATGTCGGTGATATGGATCAGGCTGACATTGCCGAAAGTGTCGAACTGCAACAGGTCATCCTGCGTCAGCGCCTGCTGAGCGGCCAGTTTCGACCAGTTGCCGAAACCGCTCGCGCCAACCATGGCCGATGCGGCCATGCTGACCTGAAGGAAATCGCGACGTGAGATCATGATGCGGGCCTTTCCGGGTTTGCCTGTGTGTTGCGCACAACATATGCGCGGGATTGAATTTGTTAAAACAGAAAAAAGGCCCGCCCGGCGCAATGCCATGACGGGCCCCTCATTGGATCAGTTGCGGACCGACGGGCTCTCGACGCCAAGCCCGTTTCCGCGGCTCGCCACGTAAAGCTCAAGCGCGATGAACTCGTCGCTGCCCGGGTTGAACGTCTCGGCACGGGTGTCGCGAATGCAGCCCTTGAAGCGCGAATGCGCCCCGTTCAACTTTGCATTCTTCAACCGGTAGGTCGGAAACCCGTTTGTCTGGCCCTGGCTCAGGTGGTCGGCGCGGATCATGTTGCCATAGTTTTCCTCATGGCAGGACGCGCAGGACAGCTCCAGCTGGCCGTAACGGGTGTAATAGATTTCCTTGCCCTTCTCCCAGAACGGCTCGGCCGGGCCGTCGATGGCCACGTTCATCGGCATACCGCGCGACTGGCTGCCGATCATCGCTTCCATGTCGATGGCCGGCCCGGCATCATAGCTCCAGGCCTCGGCACCCATCCGCTCGGTGCGGCATTCGTTGACCTTCATCTGAACGGTCATCAACGTGCCGGCCTTCTCGTCGAATTTCGGATAGGTCGCCTTGACGCCCTTCATGCTCTCGGCCGCATCACCATGGCAATCGGCACAAGACTTGCCCTCGCTGCCGTCGGCGGTGTTCCAGATGGCCATGCCGTTTTCGGCCCCCAGCATCGCAGGGTTGTCGAAATCGTCCATCTCCATGGCCTGCGTGTCGTCATTGCGGAAATGCCAGCCCGAGATCACCTCGTAGAGCGCCCCGTCGAGATGCTCTGCGGGTTCGACCTTGGTCGCGACCTCGATTTCCTCGTTGATGATCAGAGTGTCATCGTCTGGATCGGCAGAACCCAGCGCCGGCATCGCCAATGCAACAGCCGTTACCACGGACAAAGTCTTGAAATTCATTCACTTTCCTCCCTTTGAAACGCCTTGCCCTTCTTCGGGGCAAGGCGCCTTTTTTCGTTGGGCCCGCTCAGACCTTGACCGATTTGACGTCTTCGTAAACCGAGCCGTCATCGTCATACCAGGTAAACTGGAGATCGCCGGATTCCGGGATCTTCACGTCGAACTCGAAATACGGATTGGTCGAGATCGCGCCGTGCATTTCAACGTCGAGCACGTTGGTGCCGTTGAAATCGCAGGTGAAGCGGTTGATGATCGAGCGCGGGATCAGGTCGCCGTCGCTGTCGCGGCGCTGGCCCGATTCCATCTTGTGGCTGATCAGGGTCTTGATCGTCACGACCTCGCCGGCCTCTGCCGATCCGGGCGCCTTCACGCGGGGTTTAACACCTTCTGCCATGTCTTTCGTCTCCTCTGATTAGCCGCCGCAGCCGCCGATAGTGACTTTCACGTTCTTCGTGGTCTTGGCAAAGCTTCCGTCACCCATCTTCGCGACCGCCACGACATCCTGCGTGCCGGCCAGCCGGATGCGTGTCGAGGCCGACTGGCTGCCCGACAACTCGCCGAAATTGAACGTCGCGACATCCGGGTTCGGATTGCCCAGCGCCAGGATCATGATCGCCGTCGCACCTTCGGCCGAAACGCTCACCGGCACGGTGTTCCCGTTCTCGGCAATCTCCGGCGCATCGAGCATCACACCGCCCTCGGCCACGTCCTCGCCGCCGGTGAAGGCGTCGATCTCTTCCTCGCCGGCGGCCGCCACGCGCAGCGGCAGCGATGTCATGGCAACAGCACCGGCACCCAGCACCAGCGTATCACGTCTCGAGAATTCCATGTCTCTACTCCTCAGATAGTGTCACTAAAGGCCGCGCTTCGCTCACTCTTTCAGGGCGGAAAGAAACGCGACCAGATCTTCGATCTCCCAGGCCGTCAACAGCGGCCCGAACGAGTCGTCCGCGGCCTTGCCGGTATAGGCATTGCCGGGACGGATAAAGCCATCGACCTTGTAATATGCCGGCATCACGGTGCCCGGGAACGTATTCTTGGAATTGATCAGGATCCCCCGCAACTCCGCCTCGCTCCAACGATCGCCCGCCCCGGTCAACTCCGGGCCGACATTGCCGGGAAACGCCGCGTCGATATCGTCGATCTTGTGGCACGCCACGCAATTGCCCGATCCCTTCGAGGCATAGACCTTAAGCCCATTTTCCGGATCGCCCGGCTTGCCGGTCAGCGATTGCTCAACGCTTCCATAGTCGTCGAATTTAACGTCCTGAGGCGCCATCACCCCCTCGGCCATGGCCGTTCCGGCCACCATGGCCACCGCCAGTGTCAAAGTCCCAAGCTTCATGATTCCTCCCATTCCCTGGACCTGTTATAATTCAGGTTCATTGTCATAACAGTATTGCAGGCTCTTGCGTGAACGCAACAACAAATTCAAAAGAGTGAATTAACCGGGCGCAACTTTCTTTCTCAGTCGGTGGCGCCTTGCTGCCTCTCGCGTATCTTGCGGGCGTGGTAACGCTGGAAATCTTCCTCGTCATCAAGATCATAGCGTTTCTCGTTCACCCATGTGAACATGTCGAGCGTGGTCTGGTACCCGAAGGCACCCGGCATCGTCGCCACCGCCGCCTCGGCCGCGGTCCGGCCCGCGTCAACCTCCTCGGGCAGAAAGATCAGCGTCGGCGTGAACAGAATCCCCCATTTGCGCATCAGCGCCGATTGCTCCATCTCCTCGCCGTCGAAATCGGTGGCCGTGTCATTGCCGTGCAGGTTCAACTGCACCACGAAGTAATTCTCCGCGATATAGTCCGACAGATCGGACCGGACATAGACCTCCTCGTGCATCTTCTTGCAATAGATGCAGCCGCGCTGCTCGACGAACAGGACCAGCCGCTTTCCCTCCGCGTTGGCCTCTTCCAGGTCCTCGCGCAGATCCTTGAACGTGTCGCGCATCCATGGCTGCTTGTGCAGCCCGTCATCGCCGATCTCGGCCGCCGCCGCCGTCGCCAGTCCGGCCAGCATCGCCAGCGCCATCAGAAACCGTTTCATCGTCGTCCTCCCTCACAGTCAGTAAATCACCCGAGATTGCCGAAGCTCGGAAATGTATCGATCATCCAGTTGGAAATCGTGTTCACCGTGTCGGTGGCGATCAATATCGCGAACACGATCAGCATGACCCCCATCGCCTTTTCTACATAAACCATCTTGGCCCGGTGCCGCTGCATCCAGCCAAGGAACGGGCGCGCAAAGAACGCCGCCAGCACGAAAGGCGCGGTCATGCCCGCGCCGAACACCGCCAGCAATGCCGCGCCCTGGCTGATCTCGCCCATGCCGCTCGCGATCATCAGGATCGAGGCCAGGACCGGCCCCACGCAGGCGGTCCACCCGAACCCGAAGGCCAGCCCCATCACATAGGCGCCCAGAACGGTCGTCGGATCGCTCTTGGATTCCATCCGCGCCTCGCGCATCAGGAACCCGATGCGGATCACCCCCAGGAAATGCAGCCCGAATACGAAGATCACCGCCGCCGCCACGTAGGACAGCGTGCTTCTCCATTGCGCGAACGCCTGTCCCAGCGCCGTCGCCCCCATACCCATCAGCATGAAGATCGTCGTCACCCCCAGCGCGAACATGAGGGCGGACACCACCAGCCGACGCTGCGCGCCCGGCGCGATCTCGCCGTCGCCGCGAAGCTCGGCCATGGAAATCCCCGCCATGTAACTGATATAGAACGGCACCATCGGCAGGATACAAGGCGTGAAGAACGCGCCAAACCCAGCCAGCAAGGCGCCCAGATAGGAAATATCCAGCACGCGCGTTTCCCCTCCCTTGCCGAAAACACATTATCACATTAAGATTTGTTCAAGCATTGTCAATCTGGCCCCGCCCATGTCCCTCGCCCCGATGCAACACGCTCTTGCGGCCGCCTTGGCCCTTGCCCTCTCGGTGCTGCCCGCCGTGGCGGCCGAGTTGATCATGGTCGAGCAGAAGGGCTGCTCGCACTGCATCGCCTGGAAGGATACGATCGGCCCGATCTATCCCAAGTCGCCCGAAGGTGAGTTTGCCCCGCTGCGAGTCGTTGACATCCGCGAGGGCGCGCCCGACGGCGTGCGCTACGATCGCCCCGTGACGTTCACGCCCACCTTCATCCTGGTCGAAGACGGCACCGAAATCGGCCGCATCGAGGGCTATCCCGGCGAAGATTTCTTCTGGAGCCTGCTCGACATGCTGCTGAAACGGGAAACCGATTACACCGGCAGCGGATGAATCGCCGCACCGGGATCGCAGGGGGATGACCCTGGCGCAAAAAGACGATAACAGAGCGTGCCGACAAGACGCGCGTGACAGGGCGATTCAAGATCCGGGCGCAGGTCCTCGCGACCAGCCCGAAGGACGAGACGACGAGGACGAGATCATGGGCCTGCCCGTTTTCGACAAGGACCTGAGCGAGGAAGAACTCGACCGCTTCGTGGCCAACGCGACCACGGCGTCGAATTTCCTCAAGACCGTCAGCCACGAAGGTCGGCTGATGATCCTGTGCCACCTGGTCACCGGTGAAAAATCGGTGACCGAACTCGAAGAACTGCTCTCGGCGCGGCAGGCCGCCGTGTCGCAACAGCTCTCCCGCCTGCGGCTCGAGGGCCTGGTGATTCCCCGGCGCGAGGGCAAGGCGATCTATTACCGCTTGGCCGACAACCGCCCCAGGCGTATACTGGAACTGGTATACGAATTGTTCTGCGAAGACGACGGCTGACGCGCACCGCCGCCGCCACACCCGCAGGGCACACCGGGAGGAGGGGGCGGCATGCTCGACATCATCGGCGATCACGCCTTCATGGCGTTGGCGGGTCTTTTCGGCGGCATCCTTCTGGGGCTGGCCGCACGGCTGGGTCGGTTCTGCACCATGGGCGCGATCGAGGATCTGCTTTATGGCGGCTCCGACATCCGGATGCGCATGTGGGTGCTGGCCATCGGTGTCGCGGTGATGGGCACGTTCGGCCTCACCGCCACGGGCTGGCTCATCCCCGAGCAGGGCTTCTACCTCTCGATCCGCTGGATGCCGCTGGCCTCGATCCTCGGCGGGCTCATGTTCGGCTATGGCATGGCGCTGGCCGGCAATTGCGGCTTCGGCTCGATCGCCCGGCTGGGTGGCGGCGACCTGCGCGCCTTCGTGATCGTGCTGGTGATGGGGGTGTCGGCCTATGTCGTGCTCTCCGGGCCATTGGCCGGGCTCAGGGTCTGGGCCTTTCCGCAATCCGCTGTCGTGCCCGGCGAGATGCCCCCCGGCCTCGCGCATCTTCTCTCCGATCTGACCGGGCTGTCGCTGCCCGGGATCGGCGTCGCGCTGGGGGCGCTCATCACCGCGGGCGCACTCACGTCGCGCGCCTTTCTCGCCAGACCGCAATCCATCTTCTGGGCCGCCGTCGTCGGCTTCGCCATCGTCACGGGCTGGGCCGGCTCGGCGCATGTCGCGATGACCGGATTTGCCGCCGTGCCGGTGGTGTCGCATTCCTTCTCGGCCCCCGTGGGCGAAACCGTGCTGTGGCTGATGACCGCATCGGCCCGCCTGCCCTCCTTTGCCGTCGGCTCGGTCGTGGGCGTCGTGCTGGGCGCGCTGATCGGCTCCGGGATCAAGGGCCATTTCCGCTGGGAAGCCTGCGAGGACCCGCGCGAATTGCGCCGCCAGATCTATGGCGCGGCGATGATGGGCGCGGGCGCCGTGATCGCCATGGGCTGCACCGTCGGCCAGGGTCTCTCGGCCTTCTCCACGCTCAGCTTCTCGGCCCCCGTCACCTTCGCCGCGATCTTCGCCGGCGCGGCCCTCGGCCTGCGCCACCTGATCGAAGGCTTCCAGCCCGCCGAGTGAGGCAGCGGGACGAGGGGGCTACTCAGATACGACCGATGTCCAACGAAAGAGCAGCACAGGGCCGCGGTCGGGTGCGCACCACATCAACGCAGGGCAATTTATCTTGCAGCGTCATCCGTCGCTCAAAGCAGTGTGCAACCCATCGAAAGCACCCGGCCGGGGGGCGGCCGTGTGCTGCCCGGGCGGAGCAAATTCGATCAAAGCGTGATCAACACAAGCTGCACCGCCACCACCGCGATCATCCCACCGGCCATCACCTCGATCACCGCCGCCCAGCGCGCCACGCCCGGCCCGCTCATCACCTGGCCCAGCGCGCCCTCGCGCATGCTCACCGCGAGCACCGCCACCGCCATGGTCACGCTTGCCGTGCCCAGCGCCATCACCAGCGCCCCGGCGATCCCGGCCAGGTCGATCCCCATCAGGTGCCCCAGGATCACCAGGATCACCGCGCCCGAACAGGGCCGGATACCCACGCTGGCAACCAGCACCACCGCATCGCGCAGCGACCGCACCTCGCGTGCTTCCTCGGCCGTCGGTCCATGCCGGTGCCCGCAGCCGCATTCGTCCGCGTCACCATGCGGCACATGGCTCCGCACCGCGCGCCAGAACCGCCGTGCGCCCCGGCCCACCAACCACAGCCCGACCAGCGCGATCGCCGCGTAGGACAGCGGCTGAAGCATGTCCTCGGCGATCCCGACCATCCGCTCGCGCCCCCAGGCAAAGGCAAACACCCCGGCATAGACCAGCACCACCGCGCTCAGCGCCTGCGCCAGGCTCGATGCCATCGCCAGCCCGACCAGCCGCCCCACCGGCACCCGCCGCCCCAGGCCATAACCTCCGATCAGGATCTTGCCATGCCCCGGCCCCGCCGCGTGAAAGAACCCGTAGGCAAAACAGAGCCCCAGCAGCCCGCCCCAGGCCGCCGCATCGCCGCCGCGCAGCCGCCGCAGTGTCATCGCCATCGCGTTCTGCGCGTCTCGCTGGCCCTCGGCGGCCCAGGCCGCCACGCGGTCCATGCCGCCAAACCCCCAGAGCCAGAACAGCAGCCCCGAGCCCAGCACCACCGGCAGGATCAGGACGGCGCGTCGCATGTCACCTCCACCTTGTCGGCAAACTGCGCGCCCACCTCGGGAAAGGGCACCTCGCCATCCTCGGGAATCTCGGCCAGCTCGTCCAGCAAGGCGCGTTTCTTCGCGTCGAAATCGACCTCGCTGACAGACACCGCGCAGTCCTCGGGCGCCTCGATGCCAAGGCCGAGGTCATAAGCCGTGTAATAGGTCGGATCATAGGCCCGCACCACCACGGGCGCCGCTTCCGCCCCCTCGACCGCGCGGAAGTGACGGGTGACGATCTTGCCCTCCTCGAAGGAGGTGTCGCGCGTTTCAGGCGGACCAAGCCCGAGCGGCTCACCGTCCTGTTCAAGGTAAAGATCGCCCTCGAACCCCTCGACCCAGTTCATGTCGAACCCCTCAAGCTGCGCCAGCTCGTCCTCGCTCAGCACGCCGTCATGATCCTGGTCGAGGTTCATGTCCTCGAGCACCAGAAGCGAATAGAACTCGTCATACTGCCAGGCCACCTCGATCCCGGTGATCCGCCCCTCCTCGGCCACCAGCCGCAGCCCGGTGGCCACAAAGACATGCGGATGCGCCCCCGCCCCCACGGGCAGGACCATCAATGCAAGCCATAGCAGGCGGCCGAGCCATTCTCCCGCCCGGGCAGCAGCTGGCCGCACCCTGGCTCGAACAGGATTTGCCCCGATCTGTGCTGGAACCCATCTTTTCATGCCCCATGGCTTTACGCGCCCGCCCCCGTTATCGCAACGCCCGGCTCAGGGCCTGCGCGGATTCGCGCCCTGCGTCTCGCCGCCGACCAGCCACGCGCTCATGCCGCCTGCTCCGCCCGCCGCCAGCGCGGAAACGGGTCGGGCAGACCGGCCAGCCGCCCAAGCGTTTCCGGCCCCGGTGCCTCATGCTCGGGCACCAACGCCGCGTCGAGCCGCGCCCTGATCGCGGGCCAGTCGATCCCTGCCCCGATGAACACGATCTCCTGCCGCCGGTCGCCCCATGGCTCGGCCCAGTGCGTGGCCATGTAGTCGCGGGCCTGTGGATGATCCGGCCAGCGATCCTTCGGCACCGACGCCCACCACGTGCCCAGCGGTGCCACGCTCGACAGCGCCCCGGCAAGGCTGAACTCGGCCACCCAGTCTGGCCGCGTCGCCAGCCAGAAATGCCCCTTGGCCCGGATCACGCCGGGCAATGGCCCGTTCAGAACGTCATGGATCTTTTGCGGATCGAACGGGCGCCGCGCGCGGTAAACGAATGACACCACGCCATATTCCTCGGTTTCGGGCACATGATCGGCAAAGCCGTAAAGCTCCCTGACCCAGAGCGGATGCTCATGCGCGCGCTCGAAATCGAAAAGCCCCGTGTCGAGGATCGCCCCCGCCGGCAGGTCGGAATGATCGGTCTCGATGATGCGTGCATCCGCGTTCAGGCTGCGGATGATCTTGCGTGCCGCATCCACCTTGTCCGGCCCGGCATCGCCCACCTTGTTGAGGATCACCACATCGGCAAACTCGATCTGGTCGGTCAGAAGATGCACCAGCGTGCGCGCGTCCTCCTCACCCATGGTCTCGCCCCGGTCGGCCAGGAAATCATGGCTCGCATAATCGCGCAGCAGGTTCACCGCATCCACCACCGTCACCATCGTATCGAGCCGCGCGATGTCCGACAGGCTCTTGCCCGCCTCGTCGCGGAACTCGAACGTGGCGGCCACGGGCAAGGGCTCGGAAATCCCGGTCGATTCGATCAGCAGGTAATCGAACCGCCTGTCCTCGGCCAGCCGCCGCACCTCTTGCAACAGGTCGTCGCGCAGCGTGCAACAGATGCAGCCGTTGGACATCTCGACCAGCGTCTCGTCGGTCTGGCTCAGATTGGCGCCCCCCTCACGCACGAGATCGGCGTCGATATTCACCTCGGACATGTCGTTGACGATCACCGCCACCCGCCGCCCCTCGCGGTTGTTGAGCACGCGGTTGAGAAGGGTCGTCTTGCCCGCGCCGAGGAACCCCGAAAGCACGGTTACGGGCAGGCGGTTGTCTTGCTTGGTCATGCTGGCCTCGCTCTGGTCAGTGGAAACTCGCTGCCCATAGCGTGTTATATTATAACATATGTAAACCCCCTGAATACCAAACCCTTCCCCGCTTCCCCCGCGCCGCGCGCTCT
>NZ_JAWLDS010000037.1:0-27305 GCF_041686535.1 Aquicoccus sp.
GCTCTCGATCGGACAGCCGGCACCAATCATGGATTCGTGCCGCGGCAGGATCACCTGGCAATAGGTCACGGTTGGCGGCCCACTGAGACTGATTGCAGAAATCCCGTTGACCAGATGCCGCGCCGGTACCAAGACCGCCTCGCGGCCAAAGATATACTCGACCTCGGGCCCGCCCACAACCAACCGCTGATCCGGGGCCACCACGATGTCGTGGCGCAAGCCGAAATACGGTGCGCGCAGCCGCACGGGGCGGAACGATCCACGTGCCGGCACGGTGCGCCGCACCGCGTGCAGGACCGGCACGAGACCGGCCTCCAAGGTCTCGACCAGATCCCCGCGCCGCAGATCCCCTACCGATACATAGCGATCCGACCCGAGAACAGGCACATCACCACCAAGGCTCGGGGTCGGTCCGACGGGTTCAACCCGGTCGGAAACGGCAAAGAACTCGACATCCCGATCCATCAGACGACGCCCCGGCTCCCGCGTCATCGCCCGCACATCCGCGACTCGCATGGCGCGTGGCCGCTCCAGCATGAGTTTGACCATCTTGCCGTGTTCCGGCCGCTCGATCGCCAACCGTCCACTGCCCAGCATCAGATCCCAGCTATAGCTGATGCGCAGAAGGTCTGCGCGGTCCTGTGCATCGTGATCAAGCGTCGCGTGGAACGCCTCGCCATTCTCTGCCATGACCAGCACCACGCCCCCCCCCGGGATCGCCTGCACCGAAAGCTTGAAGTCTCCACAATGATAGCTTTCAAAGGCCAGAAGGGTTTGCGGCCTGCCATCTGGCGACAGACGAGTTTCGATCATCAATGTGCCGCGAGGCAATAGCCCATCCCGCCCGCTTCGTGGCGCGCGAAAATTCGTCGTTTCGCTGTCTGCGATCGCAAACCACCCCATGGACGGCCTCATGCGACCCGGCCGGATGCAGCACCCATTCGGGTGAGAAGCTCGGCCTCGAAACGGCGCAAGGCCGGGCGCGCACTGGGGCCGTATCCAGCTCCGGTCACAGGATCCATCTCGGGGAAAAGTGCATGAATCTCCGCGACCATTTCGGCTTCGAGGCTACGCGACGCTTGCGGGCCGGGATGAAAACTTTCGCTCGCGAGCCCGTCGGAATAAACCACCTGATGATCGTCAAACAGAAGATGCACATATTCGACCGAACCACCATAGACCGGGCGCACCGTTCGATCATTGACGAGATCACGCGCGGCAACGAGAACTTCGGCCTCGCCAAACAACAATTCGGAAACGCAATCACGCACAAGAATCCGATGCAGCGGCGACACCGCCACCGCACCATGCTGCCCGAACGTGTTGGGCGCGATATAGATCGGCGCGAACTTGCCTTTGGCCTCAACCCGGCGGCGCCCTATCCAGCGCAAGGGCTGCGGGCCGTAGTCTTGCGTCAACACCAGTTCACCAGGTTCCAGAAACTCGACTTGGCGTGGGCCATTGACGGTCTCGATGCGCGTGCCTGCCACGAAACAGGGCACGGATTCGACCAGAACGAACCCGGTGTCATCCTGCGTCCCATTGGTTGCCGTGTAGGTGAAATTAAAGTCTTCGTCGTCGCCATCTCCGACCAGCGTTATCGTTCCGTTCGCATGGAGTGTCACAGTCTGGCCCGTGTTGAGCGTGACCGTATCACCCGCTTCGACCGTATTCCCGTTGATATGTGTAATTGACAAGGTGCCGCCGGCGGCGTTCTCGTCATTGGCCAGAACGTCCAGTGTCTTGGTCTGATCTCCTGTCAGGTGAGCCATGTCATCATTGGCAATAAGGGCAGATTGCACCGAACCACCAGCAATCAACAGATTGGAATCATAAGATGAATCCCCAACATCCGCGATCCCGATCCGAATCGAGTTCACCTCGTCTGCCGTGACTGGCGTGGTCAGCGTCATAGTGACGGTGAACCCATCCATCTCGGTGTTGTGTTGGCTCTGGGTATTGTCGTTGTAGAGATTCTGGTTGATCCCGCCGACCAGGTTGCCCGGGTTGGCCGCCCCGACCGCAGTTTCTACAAGAACGCCATTCACCCAGACCCCGACGAAATCCTGAAACTGCGAATTGGAATATTCAGGAAACTCGTCCGAGGAAAAGACGAACTGCATCGTCATCGTGTCCCCGTCAGGAACGAAATCCACATCCAGCCACGACGCATCATAAGTTCGCGCGCCCGCGGCCTCGTTGAACCAACTGTTGTCGTTTGGACCGCTCGTGTCGGTCGAGGTGTTCGTGCTCTGGTTCGCTTCAGTGGGTCCTCCACCCTGCCACCACGGGCGTGTTCCCGCCGCATTGGTGAAATCCTCCGCCCGCCCCGTCGAGAGGATCACACCCTCATCCCCGGGCGTCACGTCGGGCGAGACCGTGTCACCTTCCGAATAGATACCCGACGACCGCCAGTCGCCAGTGTAAGAAGCATTCACGACCGTGGCACCGCTGCCAAAGATTTTCTGCGCCATCTGCATGGCGGATGCATTGGTGTTGATCGGAAGCTCGGACGCTGCAACCATGACCTGCTCAACTCGCTCATTCTGAGGCAGGCCATCCATTTCAGTCACGATACAGCGCGACCCCAACCAAGGGTCAGCACTGTTCATTCCTGCTCGGCGGGGCGTTTATGCCCTCTTGCCACAACCTGCCTCGGTTTATTGTTAAGTTCAGTATAACACGGAACAATTGGACCTGTTAAGCTCCTCATTTCGCAGAACTTCCACCATGTTCCACCCGGAGCGTCATTTCCGCCACATTTGCACACGGGAATGGTCCGGTTTAAGGCTTGCGCAAAAGTTCTCGAAAGTCAGGCTTGCCTCATGACCCAACAGCTCGATCCCATCCACCTGACCCAAAGCCTCATCCGCTGCAAATCCGTCACCCCCGAGGAGGGCGGTGCGCTCGTGCTCCTCGAGGCATTGCTGAGCAAGGCGGGTTTTGACTGCACCCGCGTGGATCGCGGCGGGGTGGCCAATCTCTTCGCCCGATGGGGTGCAAAAGGCCATGTCCGAACCTTCGGCTTCAACGGCCATACCGATGTCGTGCCACCGGGCGACGTGGCGGCATGGACCCACGCGCCTTTCTCGGGCGACCTGGAAAACGGTGTCCTCTGGGGGCGTGGCGCGACTGACATGAAATCGGGCGTCGCCGCCTTTGTTGCCGCCGCGGTGGATTTCGTCCGCACCACCCCGCCCGACGGCTCGGTTGTTCTGGCCATCACCGGCGATGAAGAGGGCGACGCGGTGGACGGCACCACCGCACTGCTCGACTGGATGGAAGAGACCGGCGAAGCGATGTCGGCCTGCCTTGTGGGGGAGCCAACTTGCCCTGAAAACATGGGCGATATGATCAAGATCGGGCGGCGGGGGTCGATGACGGGGTGGTTTCGGGTGACGGGGGTACAGGGGCATTCCGCCTATCCGCACCGGGCGAAGAACCCCCTGGCCGCGCTGGCGCGGCTCATTGACCGGCTGGCCAGCCATGAGCTGGACGAGGGCAGCGAACATTTCGAGGCCTCGACACTGGCGGTGGTGACGATGGACACGGGCAACCCCGCCACCAACGTGATCCCGGCCGAGTGCACCGCCGCCATCAACATCCGCTTCAACGACCTGCATTCGGGCGCATCCCTGTCGCGCTGGCTTGAGGAAGAGGCCGATCGCGCAGCGACCGAGTTCGGCGTAGGCATTGAATTGAAAGTAAAAATTTCGGGTGAGAGCTTCCTCACGCCGCCCGGGCCGCTCTCGGATCTGGTGACGCGGGCGGTGGAGGCGGAGACCGGGCGGACCCCGGTTCTTTCGACATCCGGAGGAACGTCGGATGCGCGGTTCGTCAAGGATCATTGTCCGGTGGTGGAGTTCGGGCTGGTCGGCAAGACCATGCACCAGGTCGATGAGCATGTGCCCACGGCACATATCGAGCAGCTCAAGGCGATCTATACACGGATTCTCACCGACTATTTCGCCTGAGCACAACTGTTCGCAAAACCGGCGTTCGCAGGGGTTAACGCGGGTTCACGTGCGTTTTTGCAGGGGGTGACATCCGGCTGCCACCCGGCTGCTGTCCGGCTGCCGCCCCATCCGCCACGCGCGCCCTCGCAAATCGGGTTAACGCGGCGCGCGCTCAAGGCTTGGCAGAGCGCGCCTGCAACGCTATGCCAGCGCGAAAGGAGCCCGCGCATGAGCCTCAACACATTCGGACACCTGTTTCGCGTCACCACATGGGGCGAAAGCCATGGCCCCGCCCTTGGTGCCACCGTCGATGGCTGCCCGCCGGGCGTGACGCTCGACGAGGCGATGCTCCAGCACTGGCTCGACAAGCGGCGGCCGGGCCAGAACAAAAACACCACGCAACGGCAGGAGCCGGACCGCGTGCGTATCCTGTCGGGCACTTACGAAGGGGTCACCACCGGCACGCCGATCCAGCTCATGATCGAGAATACCGACCAGCGGTCGAAGGATTACAGCGAGATCGCCCGGACCTTTCGCCCGGGTCATGCCGATATCACCTATCACATGAAATACGGGCGGCGTGATCCGCGCGGCGGGGGGCGATCCTCGGCCCGCGAAACGGCGGCGCGGGTGGCCGCAGGCGGGGTGGCGCGGGCCGCGCTGGCGCAGCTCGCACCGGAGTTCGAAATCAAGGGCTACATGACGCGCATGGGCGAGATGGCAATCGACCGCGACGCCTTCGACTGGGACGCGATCGAAACCAACCCGTTCTGGATTCCGCAAGGACCCGGGATTGCCGCCGAATGGGAAAGCTACCTGACCGCGATCCGCAAGGACCGCAACTCGGTCGGTGGGGAGATCGAGATCGTGGCCCGCCATGCGCCTGCCGGACTAGGCGCACCGGTTTATGGCAAGCTCGACACCGATCTCGCGGCGGCGATGATGTCGATCAACGCGGTGAAGGGGGTCGAGATCGGCGAGGGCATGGTCGCCGCACGGCTCAAGGGAACCGAGAATGCCGACGAGATATTCATGGGCAATGACGGGCGGCCCGTGTTCTCGTCGAACCATGCGGGCGGCATCCTGGGCGGGATTTCGACGGGTCAGGACATCGTGGTGCGCTTTGCGGTCAAGCCCACATCCTCGATCCTCACGCCGCGCCGGTCGATCCGCATCGACGGCAGCCCGACCGAGGTTGTCACCAAGGGCCGGCATGACCCTTGCGTCGGCATCCGAGCGGTGCCGGTGGGCGAGGCGATGATGGCCTGTGTCATCCTTGACCACATGCTGCTGCATCGCGGGCAGGTGGGCGAGATGGGGGGTCGGATCGGCTGAATGCTGACGATCAAGGCACATCACCTTTTTACGCTCAAGATCGGCTTTCACCAATGCCGGACGAGAGGGCAGCACAGGGCCGTGGTCGGGTGCTTCGAACATAAACCCAGGGCAGTTTATCTTTCAACGTCATCCCTTGCACAGCCCGGTGCGCACCCTATCGAAAGCACCCGGCCGTCAGGGCGGCCCGGTGCTGCCCAGGCGGCTTCGCCGATGTTCCGGGCGGGAACAAATTCGATCAAAGACGGCGCGCCATAAATGCTGGCGATCCTCGGTATCACCTTTCCGATCTATGTCATCATCGCGCTGGGCTATGTCTGTGTGCGCAAGGGCGTGTTTCGCCCCGAGCACATGCCGCAATTTGGCGGTTACGTGATGAACATCGCCCTGCCTGCGCTCTTGTTCAACGCGGTGGCCACGCGCAACGTGAGCGAAGTCTTCGACCTGACCTACATGGCGGTTTTCCTGGCCGGGGCGCTGGCGACCGTTGCGGTCGGGTTCGTCGTCTTTGGCGGATTGCGCCTGTCGCCCGGGCGCCGGGCGGTGGCGATCATGGGCACGAGTTGCCCGAATTCGGGGTTCATCGGCTATCCGGTGATGCTTCTGAGTTTTCCCGAGATCGCGGGGCAGATCCTTGCCCTCAACATGCTGGTGGAGAATTTCGTGATCATCCCGGTCTGTCTGGCGATCATGGAAGCATCGAAGGGCCGGGGCGAGGCTGACCTCAGGCACAAGCTGGGGCACATCCTGCTTGGCGTGATCCGGCGGCCGATGGTGATCGCGCTCGTGGCCGGGCTGTTGGTGTCGCTGAGCGGGCTGGGACTGCCGGGGCCGGTGCTGCGGGTGTTCGAGATGCTCGCGGCCTCGGCCTCGGCGCTGGCGCTTTTCGTGATCGGCGGGGCACTGGTGGGGGTGCCGTTTCGCGGCAACCGGGGCGTGGCCGTGATGATCGTGCTGGGCAAGCTGCTGGTGCATCCGGCGATGGTCGCGCTGGCCCTGCTGGCGGTGCCGTTGGTGGGGTTGGCGCCGCTTGCGCCAAATCTGGCTGCGGCGGTGGTGATCTCGGCGGCGATCCCGATGTTCTCGATCTATGCGCTCTTCGCGCAGGAGCTGGGGCATGAGGGCATGGCCTCGATCGCGCAGATCCTGGCCACGGGCGGGGCGTTCGTGACGCTGAACGTGCTGTTGTTCGTGCTGTTGTAGGGTGGGTGCGTCTACCATCCAAGGAGAGGTCATGCGCCCGGCATGGGGCGGGCGGGCGCATGCCCGGGCCGCAAGCGGCCGGGGCGACGGGAAATCAAGGACACCAGATACGCCCTAGCCGACCACCGGGCGCTGTTTCGACAATTGCACCGCGAGGATACCCGCCGCGACGGTGGCCACGCCGATCACGTCGAGCGTGCCCATCTTCTCACCCAGGAATACGGCGGCCACCGCGACACCGAAGAACGGGTTGAGAAAATGGAAGGTCGCGGCCTTGACCGCACCGATCTGGTTGACCAGCGTGAACCAGACCCACGTGGCCATCAGCCCCGGCACGATCGTTGTGTAGATGAAAGCAACGACAAGCTGCCAGGACCAGGTCACGGTCATGGTCTCGGTCAGGGCCGACACCACGGCAAGGCCGGCCGCGCCCACGAACATCTGAAGCCCCACGATCATCATCACATTGCCCCCGGAAGACGCCCCGCGCACCGAGAGCGTGGCCACCGCAAGGGCGATGGCCCCGATGATGCACAGGGTGACCCCGGTCCAGTCGAGCCCGCCATCGAGCCGCCCGCCCATGATCAGCCCGACCCCGACAAAGCCGATGACAAGGCCGAAGAACGCCATCGGGCTGAGCGCGTCGCCCAGGAACACCCGCCCCAGCAGTGCCACGATGAGCGGCATGGTGCTGGCGATGATCGAGGCAAGGCCCGCCTCGATCCATTGCATGGCAACGAAATTGAGGCCGAGATAGAGGGCGTTCTGGCAGATCCCGAAAATGATCGTGGCGCGCCATTGCGCCCGGGTGAGGCGCAGCGTCTGGCCAAGGGCAAGGGCGATCGCCACGCCGATCAGCCCCGATATGAAGAACCTGAGCGCGAGCGAGCCCATGGGCGGCGCATAGGCGACGATGACACGGGCCGAAGTGAAAGCCGAGGACCACATCAGGGCAAAGGCCAGGCCCATCAGGATTGCGCGCAGGTTCATGTGGTGTCTCGCCTCGTGTCGTGTCCGGTGTTCGTTGCGCAGTTAACTGCCGCGCGGCGGGAACGGCAAGGGCACGAAATGAAAAGGCCACCCGTACGGGTGGCCTCGGGAAGCGGAATCCGGACGGGCTCAGCCGTTCACGCTGTCCTTGAGCGCCTTGGCGATGGTCATCTTGACCACCTTGTCGGCGTCTTTCTTGATCTGTTCGCCGGTGGCGGGGTTGCGCACCATCCGCTCGGGGCGTTCGCGGCAGTAGATCTTGCCCACGCCCGGCAGGGTCACGGCGCCGCCACCCGAAACTTCGCGGGTGATGATCGAGACGATCGCATCGAGCGCGCCGCCTGCGGTTTTCTTGTCGCTGCCCATTTCGTCGGCCAGGGCGGCAACAAGCTGGGTCTTGGTCATCGGTTTTGCCATTTTGGGTCTCCTTGCATCTGCCCGATCACTTGGGCCTCATTGCCGTGATATAACGGAATATAGGTTAGGAACACAACGAATAGTGGCAAATGGCAAGCCAAAAACGTGCATTTTGTGCCATTTTACACCCGGTCAAAGGAATGCCGTTTCGTTGAAACTGCGCAATTTGCGGCTGTGGATACGTTCGAGCGGCATGTCGCGGAGGTATTCCATGGCGCGAATCCCGATCATCAGGTGACGTTCGACCTGCCCCTTGTAGAAATCGCTGGCCATGCCCGGCAGCTTCAACTCGCCATGAAGCGGCTTGTCCGAGACGCACAGGAGCGTGCCATAGGGCACCCGGAACCGGAAGCCGTTCGCGGCGATGGTCGCGCTTTCCATATCGAGCGCGATGGCGCGACTCTGGCTCAGACGTTGCACCGGGCCGTGGGTCTCGCGCAGTTCCCAGTTGCGGTTGTCGAAACTGGCCACGGTGCCGGTGCGCATGACCTTCTTGAGATCATAGCCGTCCAGCCGTGTTTCGCTGGCCACCGCCCGTTCCAGCGCGATCTGGATTTCGGCCAGCGGGGGAATCGGTACCCAGACCGGCAGGTCATCGTCGAGCACGCGATCCTCGCGCAGATAGGCGTGGGCCAGAACGAAATCGCCCAGGCTCTGGCTGTTGCGCAGACCCGCGCAATGGCCGACCATGATCCACGCATATGGACGCAGCACCGCGATGTGGTCGGTGGCGGTCTTGGCGTTCGACGGCCCCACCCCGATATTGACGAGAGTGATCCCCGACCCGTTCGCGCGTTTCAGGTGATAGGCCGGCATCTGCGGAAGTTTGGCGGGCCTTGGCAAGGGGGCGTCGGGGTCGCGGATCTCGGCATTGCCGGTAGCAACGAAACTCACATAGCCACTGGCGGGATCGGCCAATGCCTTTCTGGCGAATTCCTCGAACTCGTTCACGTAGAACTGGTAGTTGGTGAAGAGCACGAAATTCTGGAAATGCTCGGGGTCGGTGGCAGTATAATGCGACAGCCGCGCCAGCGAATAGTCGACCCGCTGCGCGGAGAAGGGGGCAAGCGGCCCCGCTCCGCCCGGGCCGGGATCGTGGGTGCCGTTGACGATGTCGTCATTGGTCGTGGCCAGATCCGGCACGTCGAAGAGATCACGCAGGGTGAAACCGGCCGCCCCCTGATGCGGCACAAGTATGTCGGGGTCGGACGACATGGCGAAATGCACGGGGATCGGGGTGTCGGATACCCCGATTTCCACCGGAACACCGTGGTTCTCGATCAGGAGGGCGATCTGCTGGCGCAGGTAGTTGCCGAAAAGATCGGGGCGCGTGATCGTGGCCGCATGGGTTCCGGGGTCGGAGACGTGGCCAAAGCTCAACCGGCTGTCGATCTCGGCGAAACTCGTCGTGACGAGCCGGATTTGCGGATAGAAGGCGCGCACATGGGCCGGTGGAAGATCACCCGCGATGGCCGCGAGAAACCGGGTCTTGAGGAATCCGATCGCGTCGTCATAGAGCGCGCAGAGGCGTTCGACCGCCTGCGCGGCATCCATGAACAGTTCCGGCGCGGGCGGCTCGGGCGAAAGAAACTCCGACTCGGGCTCGGTCATCAGGGACTCCGTTCTGGTGGCCATTTCAGCCCGGACGCGGCGATATGCAATCGGCGGATCACGGCACGTTGACATGCCCGTGCCCCGGGATCAAGTTGCACAAGGGCAAGGATCGCAGGTGCGGCGAAATGGATTACGAGACAGTGAGCCCGGAAGAGTTCGGTGCGTCCCTTCGCGGGATCGGGCTGAATATCCTCGTGCGCGATGTCGAGGCCACGGCAGCGACCCTCGTTGCGCTGTTCGATATGGGCGCGCATCGCCTGTCCGAAGATTTTGCCATCATGACCTATGGCGATCAGGTCTTTCAGCTGCATTCCGATACGACCTATGCGCGGAACCCGCTTCTGAACGTCCTGCCGGAGAACCCGCCCCGGGGCGGGGGTATCGAAATCCGGCTCTATGACAGCGACCCGGACGCGGCCACTGAACGGGCCGAGGCCGCCGGGCTGACGATCCTTCAGGCCCCGCGCGACAAACCGCACGGTCTGCGCGAAGCCTATATCCTTGACGGCGACGGCTATGCGTGGGTGCCATCGCGCCCGTTGCCGAGCCACGACATTTCCTGAATTCACCCCGATCCAAAGGAGACCCCGATGAGCGTGACAAATCTTCGCCCGAACATGGAGCACTGGCAGGAAAGGGTGGACCTTGCGGCGGCGTTTCGCTGGACCGCGCGGCTCAACCTGCATGAAGGTGTCGCCAACCATTTCAGCCTTGCCATCAACGATGACGGAACGCGGTTCCTGATGAATCCCAACCAGGTGCATTTTTCCCGCATCAAGGCCAGCGACCTGATCGAGGTGGACGCGAACGACCCCGAAACCCTCGAAGGTCCGGATGCGCCCGATCCGACGGCCTGGGGCCTGCATGGCGGGATTCACCGGCATTGCCGTCATGCGCGCTGTGCCATGCATGTGCATTCGATCCACGCGACGGTTCTGGCCAGCCTCGCGGATTCGAGCCTGCCGCCCATCGACCAGAACTGTGCGACCTTCTTCAACCGCTACGTGATCGACGACCATTATGGCGGGCTGGCCTTCGAGGAAGAGGGCGAACGCTGTGCCGACCTTTTGACGGACCCGGCGAAAAAGGTGCTGATCATGGGCAATCACGGCGTCATGGTCATCGGCGAGACGGTGGCCGAGACGTTCAACCGGCTCTATTATTTCGAGCGTGCGGCCGAGACCTATATCCGCGCGCTGCAAACCGGGCAGCCATTGCGGGTGCTGCCGGACGAGATTGCCGAGAAGACCGCGCGCGAGCTCGAAGCCTATCCAGAACAGGACGAACGGCATCTAAGCGAATTGAAGGCCATTCTGGACGAGGAAGGGTCGAACTACGCATCCTGAGCCGCTAACGGGGCTCGCCCCGCATCTGGCGCGGAGTCTGGCCGAATTCGGTGCGAAAGGCGCGGGTCATCGCGGCGGGGTCCTGATAGCCGCTGCGCAGGGCGATTTCAGCCACGGCAAGATCGGTTTCGAGGACGAGTTTGCGCGCCTTTAGGAGCCGCAGCCGCTTGTAGACGACCTGCGGCCCGGCGCCGAGCTCTTGCGACATGCGGGTTTCGAGCGACCGGCGGCTGCGACCAAGCTGGCGCGCGATCGCCGCGATGGTGAGCGGCGTTTCGAGGTTGGCCTGCATCAGCGCCACGGCGCGTGCCACCGTCCTGCCGCGCGGGCGGGGCAGGTCGCCGGGGGCGGCGGTGTCGGCATTCATGAACAGCGCCTCGAGCTCGATCCGCAGGGCATGGCCATGGCGCGCACCTATCAGCGCCGCCATCAGGTCGAACGCCGCCTGCGCGCCGGAACAGGTGAGCCTGCCGCGATCGGTGACATGACGTTGCCTTTGCGCCTCGACCTCGGGAAAGGCTTCCTCGAAGCGCGACATCTCTTCCCAGTGAATCGTGGCGCGATAACCGTCGAGCAGACCGGCGGCCGCCAGCAGCCAACTGCCCGTGTCGAAGCCCGCCAGCATGTCATAGCGCCCTGCCGCCGCGCGCAGCGCGCGCAAGGTGGGCGGCACGGCGTGTGCCGCGTAATGATAGGAGGGCATCGCGATCAGCATGTCACCGCGATGCCCCGCCAGTGCGCCATCGGCCTCGACCCTCATGCCGCTCGACGACGTGGCCGAGGCCCCGGTCACGGTCAGGAACCGCCAGCGATAGAGCCCGCGCCCGGCCAGCATGTTGGCCGCGCGCATCGGCTCGACCGTGTTGGCAAGGCAAAGGGCCGAGAAATGATCGAAAAGGACAATATCCACCTGCTGCATCGCGGCGTGCGGTTTCAACCATGTCTGCATGATCCGCTCCGATTCTGCATGAATTTGCCTCCGACCCGTCATAGCCTGCCGGAAGGCAACAAGGACAGGAAAAACCATGCGATTCGATCTGAGCGACGAGCAGCGAATGATTGTCGAAACCACGCGCGGTTTCGTCGAGAACGAGCTTTACCCGCATGAGGCCGAGGTGGAGCGCAGCGGCCATCTGCGCATGGAGTTGATCCGCGAGGTGCAGGCCAAGGCGATCGAAGCGGGGCTTTATGCCGCCAACATGCCCGAAGAGGTGGGGGGCGCGGGCCTCGATACGCTGAGCTGGCTGCTCTACGAGAAGGAACTGGGGCGGGCCAATTACGCGCTGCACTGGACCTGTGTGGCGCGGCCGTCGAACATCCTGCTGGCCGGCACGGAGGAACAGAAAGAGAAATACCTCTACCCCTGCATCCGCGGCGAGACCTGGGATTGCCTGGCCATGACCGAGCCGGGGGCGGGGTCGGACCTGCGCGGGATGAAGGCCACCGCGCGGCAGGACGGCGACGACTTCATCCTCGACGGGACCAAGCATTTCATCAGCCATGCCGATATCGCCGATTTCGCGATCGTGTTCATGGCCACGGGAGAAGAGGACACCCCGCGCGGACCCAAGAAGCTCATCACCGCCTTTTTCATCGACAAGGGCACGCCCGGGTTCGCCGTGCGCGAGGGCTATCGCAACGTGTCGCACCGGGGATACACCAATGCGATCCTCGAATTCGACAACTGCCGGCTGCCGAAATCGGCCGTGCTGGGCGAGGTGCACAAGGGCTTCCAGGTTGCCAATGACTGGCTGGGGGCGACGCGGCTCCAGGTGGCGGCGACCTGTCTTGGCCGGGCCGACCGGGCATTGCAACACGCGATTTCCTATGCCGCGGAACGCAAGCAGTTCGGCCAGCAGATCGGCAAGTTCCAGGGCGTGAGTTTCAAGCTGGCCGACATGGCGATGGAACTGAAGGCGGCGGAGCTTCTGACATGGGAAGCAGCGTGGAAATTCGACCAGGGCACGGTAACCGAGGCCGACATGTCGATGGCCAAGCTCAAGGCAACCGAGGTGTTGGCGATGATCGCGGACGAGGCGATCCAGATCCACGGTGGCATGGGATTGATGGAGGAATTGCCGTTGGAGCGGATCTGGCGGGATGCGCGGCTTGAGCGCATCTGGGAGGGCACGTCGGAGATTCAGCGCCACATCATCAGCCGCGAATTGCTGCGGCCCCTGGGCGGTTGAGGCGGACAAGCCCCATGGTGCGCGACCTTTCAAGACTTTTCCGGCCCCGCTCGATCGCCGTGATCGGCGGTGGTGCGTGGTGTGCTCAGGTGATCGAGCAATCGCGCAGGATGGGATTCGAAGGGGCGATCTGGCCGGTTCATCCCAAGGCGCGCGCGGTCGCGGGCCTGCCCGCCTTTGCGCGGCTCAAAGACCTGCCCAATGCGCCCGACGCGGCCTTTGTCGGTATCAACCGCGAAGCCACGGTCGAGGCGGTGGCGGCCCTGTCGCAGATGGGCGCGGGCGGGGCGGTCTGTTTTGCCTCGGGCTTTGCCGAGGCGCAGGCCGAAGACGACCGCTCGCAGGCGGTCCAGGAGAAGCTGATCGCCGCGGCGGGGGACATGCCGATCCTTGGGCCGAATTGCTATGGCTTCATCAATGCGCTTGACGGCGCACTGCTCTGGCCGGATCAGCATGGCGCTGGCCGGGTCGAGAGGGGGGTTGCGATCCTCACCCAAAGCTCGAACATCGCCATAAACCTGACGATGCAGCGCCGCGCCCTACCGATTGCCTATACGGTCACATGCGGGAACATGGCCCAGACCACGCAGGCCGAGATCGCGACAGGATTGCTCGACGATCCGCGCGTCACAGCCATCGGTTTGCATGTCGAGGGGTTTGCCGATTTGCGGGCCTGGGAAACCCTCGCCCGCAAGGCCCATGAAAAGGGCGTGCCGCTGGTCGCAATCAAGGTGGGCCGGTCGGACCAGGCACGTGCGGCCACTATTTCGCATACCGCATCGCTGGCCGGCGGGGATGCCGGGGCGCAGGCCCTGCTCGACCGCCTTGGCATCGCGCGTGTGGGTGACTTGCCGGGTTTTCTTGAAACGCTCAAGCTCCTGCACGTGACGGGGGCGCTGGAGGCCGACACGCTTGCCTCGGTCAGTTGTTCGGGGGGAGAGGCCAGCCTTGTGGCCGATACGGCACATGGACGCGCGGTGCGGTTTCCGCCGCTCGATCCCACCCAGCGCGAGACGCTACGCGATGTGCTGGGCCCACGGGTCGCGTTGGCCAACCCGCTCGATTATCACACCTATATCTGGCGCGACACCGAGGCGATGACGCGGGTGTTTTCGGCCATGACCGGGCCGGAGATCGCGTTGACGCTCTTGATCGTGGATTATCCGCATACCGATGCCGCGGATTGGGACTGTGCCACCCGCGCCGCGCTGGAAACACGGATGCGCACGGGTCGGAACGTGGCCGTCGTGTCCACCCTGCCCGAGTTGATGCCCGAGGATGTCGCCAAGCAGTTGATCGCGGGAGGCGTGGTGCCGTTGCAGGGCCTGCACGAGGCGATCGGCGCGGCGCAAGCGGCGGTGCGGCGGTCCCCGCCCTGCCCCGCGCCCGTGGCGCTCGGGCGATCCGGTGGCATGAACCGGGCGGCTGAAACCCTGACCGAGGCCGAGGCCAAACCGGCGCTGGCCCGACATGGGCTTGCCATTCCGCGCGGTGGCATTGCGCTTTCGGTCGCGGGATGCACGGCCGAGGCCGTGCGTCTCGATCCGCCGCTCGCGCTCAAGGGGGTCGGGGTTGCACATAAATCCGAGGCGGGGGCGGTGCGGTTGAACCTCGACGCGAGCGAGATCGAGGCGGCGGCTGCCGACATGCCATGCGACGCCTTCCTGATCGAGGAAATGGTGCAGGGAGCGGTGGCGGAGCTTCTGATCGGGGTCACGCGCGACCCGGCGCACGGGTTCGTCCTGACGCTCGCGGCGGGCGGGGTTCTGACCGAGCTTCTGGAGGACAGCGCCTGGCTCTTGCTGCCCGCCGCGCGAAGCGACATCGAACACGCGCTGCGCGGGCTGCGGGCATTTCCCCTGCTGGCCGGGTTTCGCGGCAAGGCCATCGCCGACCTTGGGGCGGTTCTGGACGCCATCGAAGCGGTTCAGGCCTATGCCCTTGCCAATCTCGATGACCTCGAAGAGGTTGAAGTGAATCCGCTCATCTGCACTGCGACCGGCGCCATTGCCGCCGACGCGCTGATCCGAAAGGCCCTAGAATGACAGACCCGATCAAGACCCACCGTGAAGATCACATCCTGATGGTGACGCTCGACCGGCCCAAGGCCAATGCCATCGACCTTGCCACATCGCGCCTCATGGGCGACGTGTTCGCCGGGTTCCGCGATGACCCGGAGTTGCGCGTGGCAATCATAACCGGGGCGGGCGACAAGTTCTTCTGCCCCGGTTGGGATCTGAAAGGCGCGGCGGACGGGGATGCCGTGGACGGGGATTACGGGGTCGGCGGCTTTGGCGGGTTGCAGGAATTGCGCGACCTGGGCAAGCCGGTGATCGCGGCGGTGAATGGTATCTGTTGCGGCGGGGGGCTGGAATGGGCGCTGTCGGCCGACATCATCCTTGCCGCCGATCATGCCAGCTTTGCCCTGCCCGAGATCCGGTCGGGAACGGTCGCGGATGCCGCCAGCATCAAGTTGCCCAAGCGCATCCCCTATCATATCGCGATGGAAATGCTGCTGACCGGGCGCTGGCTCGATGCCGAGGAGGCGCATCGCTGGGGCATGGTCAACCATGTCCACCCGGCCGATCAACTGAACGACAAGGCATGGGAAATGGCGCGCCTGCTGGCATCCGGGCCGCCGCTGGTCTACGCCGCGATCAAGCAGATCGTGCGGGACGCCGAGGATTCGAAGTTCCAGGACGCGATGAATCGCATCACCAAGCGGCAACTGGCGACGGTGGACAGGCTTTATTCCTCCGAAGACCAGATCGAGGGCGCGCGCGCCTTTGCCGAAAAGCGCGACCCGGTCTGGAAGGGGAAATGACCGGATTCTGAAGGCGCAGAACCGGCATGGCCGATGGCGACCCGACGCGCCGTGAATGTCGGGCTTTCGCACATGAAGGCGGCGCGGAACCGTCAGGCGGGCGTCTTTTCGCGCGATCTGAATACCTTACCTTGCCCATATCATGTGCAAACGCCTAAATTGGTCCCGGACAGAATAGCGAATCGTTATCGGATCAAAGGAATTGGGCTGACAATTCGGACAGGGTTCGGATTGTATCAGGATGGGGCGTCGTGATCCTTTCCAGGGTTTCGAGTTCGCCGCGCCTGAAGAACCGGGGGACAAGATGGCTTTCTATGACCTGGTCACGTCTTTGACACGCAAGCAAAAGCGCGTGATCTTCATGATTGTCGATGCGTTCCTGATCCCGATCGCGTTGGCCGCATCCGTGCTGTTGAATGCCGCGATAAAGGCCGACTGGCACCTTGCCACGACGATCTTGCCGCTTTCGCTGGTCCTGATCGTTTTTGCCGTGGCGCTCTCGCACTCACTCGGGCTCACCCGGATCAAGCTCAACGCCTTTGAAGTTCAAGGCATTGCAAGGACAGCGATCTATGCAACGGCCATCGGGGGCCTGGCGGCCATCCTGAACCCGCTTTTCGGGTATCCCGTGAACATGGAGACCATTCTGATTTTCACGATGGTCCTCATGATCGCAGGCGTTGCCACCCGGCTGCTCTTGCGCCAGATCCTCGTCCAGATCTACCGCAGGGGCAAGAACCGCGCGCGGGTGCTCCTTTACGGAGCCGGGCAGACAGGTCAGCAGCTTGCCGCAGCCCTCAGAACCGATGACAAGGTTGAACCGGTTGCTTTCGTCGATGACAACCCGACCTTGCAGAGCCTCGTGATTTCCGGCTTGCCGGTCTATGCGGCGACAAAGATTCCTGAACTTATCGCGGAACGCCGCATCGACAGGGTAGTCCTGGCGATGCCATCCGCCCCGCAGACGGAACAGGCGCGCATCTCGCATCGACTTCGTCTCATGGGATGTGAGGTTCACTCGCTACCCTCGTTCGCCGCGATGATCAACAGTGGCGACATCGGCGCGCGCGTGACACCGGTTTCGCTTGACGACCTGCTCGGACGCAATCGACTCGAAAAAGAATTGCCGACCGTATCGGACACCTATTCCGGCCGCAGCATCATGATCACGGGTGCGGGTGGCTCTATCGGATCGGAACTTTGCCGGCAGCTGATTGCCTGCAAACCCGCACGCCTCGTTCTCCTCGATCACTCGGAACTTGCGCTTTACAACGTCACGAAGGAACTGGACAACCTCGCCGGTGATCTTCCGATCACGGCCGTTCTGGGTTCGGTCTGCGATCGGTCGCTGGTGGACAAGACGCTCGCCGAGCACGAGGTCGAGGTCGTGCTGCACGCCGCCGCCTACAAGCACGTGACGATCGTGGAAGATAACGAGATCGCCGGGCTGGACAACAACGTGTTCGGAACCAAGATCATGGCGGATGCCGCGCGCGCGGCGCGGGTCGAGCATTTCATCCTGGTTTCGTCGGACAAGGCAGTGCGCCCGACAAACGTGATGGGCGCCTCGAAAAGACTGGCCGAACTGGTGGTGCAGGATCTTGCCACGCGATCCGACAAGACGCGGTTTTCCATGGTGCGTTTCGGCAATGTCCTGGGATCATCCGGTTCGGTCATCCCGCTTTTCGAGGAACAGATCGCCCGTGGCGGCCCCGTTACCCTGACCCATGGCGAGGTTACCCGCTATTTCATGACCATGTCCGAGGCTGCGCGTCTGGTGCTTCTGGCCGCTTCGTTCTCGCGCGGGGGGGATGTCTTTGTTCTCGACATGGGCGAACCGATCGCGATCCGGAAACTGGCGCGCCAGATGATCGAAGGATCGGGCCTGACGGTCAAGGACAAGGAAAACCCCGACGGTGACATCGAGATCATCGAGATCGGCTTGCGGCCGGGTGAAAAACTGCACGAGGAATTGCTGATTTCACCCGATATGCTGACCACGCCGCATCAGAAGATCATGCGCGCGCATGAAAGTTTCCTGAGCGAGCTTGAAATGGCCAATGCACTGAGGGATCTGCGCATGGCTATCGAAAGGCAGGATTGCGAGGCGGCGCGCGTAGTCATCGCAAAATGGGTGGAGCGTTTCGAGGAAACGAAGAAGGAGATCGAAACGCAGCCCCGCCAGGACCTGTTGCCGACACATCGGTGAGGCCTTATCCTGCACCCGATGCAGCCTGACACTCCCCACATGGATCGCCAAGGCGACGTCATCGACCCGGCCCGCGCCGCGGCGATGCTGGCGATTCTGGGGCGCGCGCAGGACATCGAGGCGGGCGCACAGATGCCACCCTTCTTTCACCAGCTCTATTTCTGGGACGCCCGGCCAACGCAAGAGCTGGGGCGTGACGGTCATCCGCGCACGGGCATCGGCCTCATTCCCGACATGGGCCTGCCGCGCCGGATGTGGGCCGGCGGGCGATTGCGGTTTCATGCGCCGCTTGTCTCAGGCGTGGCCGCCGAGAAAAGGAGCGCCGTGGAAACCACCTACCGCAAGAGCGGGCGGAGCGGTCCACTGGCCTTTGTCACGCTGCGCCACGAGATCTGGCAGGCCGGCGCGCTGTGCGTGACCGAATGGCAGGATCTGGTTTACCGGCAAGACCCGGAAAAGGGCCAGCCTCGCCCCGCGCTGCCCAATGCACCCATGGGGGAAGAGCAAGCAACGGATGTGACATTCGACACGACGATGCTGTTTCGCTATTCCGCGCTGACCTTCAACGGCCACCGCATCCATTACGACGAACGCTATGCCCGCGAGGTCGAGGGCTATGACGGGCTTGTCGTGCATGGCCCGCTTCTGGCGCAGCTTCTGATGCTGATGGCGCAGGACGCGCTTGGCCCGCTCAGGGGGTTCTCGTTCCGGGCCACCGCACCGCTTTTGCACCATGAAACCGCGACGCTCTGCCGGAAGGGCCATGCGCTTTGGGTGCGCGGGCCGGACGGGCGGCAATGCATGCAGGCCGAGGCCGAGGTCTGAGCCTCAGAGCGACGCTTCGGGGCGGAACCCATCGGGGATGGTATCGCGCCCGTCGAGCACGAGGTCGGCCATGGCGCGCGCCACGCCGGGGGCCATGCCGAAACCGATCTTGAACCCGCCATTGGCAATGAACTGATCCGGGGCGAGCGGGTGGCGGCCAAGGATCGGCGCGCGGCTCTTGGCGCGGGGACGCAGACCGGCCCATGCCTCGATGATCCGCACACCCGAGAGCACGGGCATGGCGGCAATGGCCCGGGCGATCACCGCGTCAAGCCGTTCATCCGTGCTTTCGGGGCGTTCGAAATCGCGTTCGCTGGTGGAACCGACGGCCACGGTGCCATCCGCGTGCGGGACGATGTGAACGCCGTCGGCAAAGACCTGTGGCCGGTCGCGTGCGTCGAGCGCAAAGAGTGCGGCCTGCCCCTTGACGCCATTGCCCACCATGCGCCCGAGCGCGGCGCTGATCCGGTCGAGATCCCATGCGCCCGCGGCCCAGATCACCGCGCCCTCGTCGCTTGCCCGCGCCGTGACCTCGCCGCCCCTGGCGCGGATCGCGGCCACGAGCGCGCGAACCGCCTGGCGCGGATGGATGCGCGCGGTAAGCGTGTCGTGGATGAGCCAGCCGGTGGGGCTGTGCGGCGCCCAGTCAGCGGTGGTGTCTGCGGCGACCACCCGCCATTCGGCCCGGCCCTGCCATAGATCACGGGCGGTTTCCTCGCGTGCACGGGCCAGCGCGCGCATGTGCTCATCGGGCACCGGCTGGAGCCGCCCGAGGCGCGCGAAACCGGGTGAGAGCCCGCCGGTCGCCTCGACGCCGGCCCAGAATTCCTCGGCTGCCAGCAGGCTTTGCAGTTGAAACGCCTTCTTGTCGTTCCAGTTTTCCGGCACATGCGGCGCCAGCGCGCCGACCACGCCGCCCGAGGCCCCGGCCCCCGGCCCGTTCGGATCGACCACGCGCACGGTCGCACCACGCGCGAGGCATTCCCACGCGATGGAGAGGCCGAAAATGCCCGCCCCGCGGATCGTCACGTCGACCATTGCCAAAGCGCCTCGCTGTCTTCATTGTCCCGCCGGTCACGGGGGTTCTAGGGGATCGGGGCGCAATGGGCCAGAGTGCGGAAATTGAATGGCGCGACGGCAAGGTGCCGGTCTCGGCCCGGTTCGACGATCCGTATTACAGCCTCGACAACGGGCTGGCCGAAACCTGCCATGTCTTTCTCGACGGCAACGATCTTGCTGCGCGGTTCCACGACGGGTTTCACGTGGCCGAGCTCGGCTTCGGCACGGGGCTCAACCTCTTGGCGGCCTGGCGGCTTTGGCGCGGGACCGGACAGGGCGGGCGGCTGCATTTCACCAGCTTCGAGGCGTTCCCTGTGGATATTGACGACATGCGCGCGGCGCATTCGGCCTTTCCCGAACTGGCGGAGGAAAGCTCCGAAATTCTTGATGCGCTCGGGTCAGGTCCGGTGATCGACCTGCCCGATCTGCGGTTCGAGCTGATCGAGGGCGATGCACGCGCGACGCTGCCGCGCTGGACGGGGCGGGCCGATGCGTGGTTTCTCGACGGGTTCTCACCCGCACGGAACCCGGAACTCTGGGGGGAAGACCTGATGCAGGCGGTCGCCGCGCATACCGCGCCGGGCGGAACGGCGGCGACCTATACCGCCGCCGGGGATGTGCGCCGCGCTCTGCAAGCAGCGGGATTCGAGGTGACGCGCCGCCCCGGTTTTGGCCGCAAGCGCCACATGACCACAGCGAGGATGCCCTGAGATGACAGAGCAGAACACCCGCCTTGGGATCTTGTTGATGGTCGCGACCACATTCGTATTTGCCGCGCAGGACGGGATTTCGCGACATCTGGCCGGGGAATACAACGTGCTGATGGTGGTGATGATCCGCTATTGGTTCTTTGCTGCCTTCGTCATCGCCGTGGCCCGGCGCAAGGCGGGCGGGATCGGCGCTGCCGCCGCCACGACGCAGCCCTTCCTGCAGATCTTTCGCGGGCTGCTTCTGGCCACGGAAATCTGCGTGATGATCCTTGCCTTTACCCTGCTGGGCCTGGTCGAGAGCCACGCGGTCTTTACCTGCTATCCGCTTTTGATCGCGGCGCTTTCCGGCCCGATCCTCGGCGAGCGTGTCGGCTGGCGGCGCTGGGTCGCGATCGCGGTGGGGTTCATGGGCGTGCTGATCATCCTGCGCCCGGGCTTCGGGGTGTTCGCCATCGAGGCGGTGGTGCCGCTGGCGGCCGCCCTGCTGTTCGCGCTTTACGGGCTGCTGACGCGTTTTGCGGCGCGGCGTGACAGCACCGCCACCTCGTTCTTCTGGACCGGCACGATGGGGGCGGTGATGATGACCCTGATCGGCATCTGGTCATGGGAGCCGATGATCGCCGGCGATTGGGCATGGATGGGGATTCTGTGCATCACCGGCGCCCTGGGCCACTGGCTGTTGATCAAGACCTACGAGGTGGCCGAGGCCAGCGCGGTGCAGCCCTTTGCCTATCTGCAACTGGTCTTTGCCTCGGTGATCGGGGTGATGATCTTTGGCGAGGTGGTGAAACTGAACGTGGCGCTGGGGGCCGGGCTGATCGTGGGCGCGGGACTATTCACCCTGTGGCGGGAGCGACAGAACGCTTGAGCCCACAAGTTCACGGCTGAACGGTTCAGGGAGCGGATCACGGCCCAGCCGGGCGCGGTAAACGGGCAGCGATTCGGCCACGCGCATCACGTAATTGCGGGTTTCGCTGAAGGGGATATGCTCGATCCAGTCGATCATGTCGATCTCGCCCTTGCGCGGATCGCCGCGCTCCTCCATCCAGCGGCTTGGACGGCCCGGCCCGGCGTTATATCCGGCAGACACCATGACGACATTGCCGTCAAACCGGCGCGCCAGCCGGGCGAGATAGGCACTGCCCAGGGTCGTGTTATAGCGCCAGTCGGTGATCACGCGGCCCGGATCGTAATCGAGGTCAAGCCCACGCGCCACCTCCCGCGCGGTGTCGGGCATGAGCTGCATCAGCCCCTGCGCGCCCACGCCGCTGGCCACGCCCGGGTCAAACTCGCTTTCGCGCCGCGCGATGGCCAACGCGAGCTCCGTGGGCACCGGATGGGCCATGTCCTTCATCGGGTGCAGCGCATAATAGGCCCCGGGCAAGACGACCCCACGGCCTGCCGCGGATTTGCCCAGCATCACGGCAAGGTGTGCGGCCCCGGGATAGGTGGCGCCCAGATCCTCGAGCATGTTGCCGATCTGTCCGATGACCCTGCGGTCCTGGCCGTCGGCGAGTTGCAGGACAAACCACTCTGCCAGAGTCAGGTTGCCCATGGCCAGGGCAAGCTCGACCACCTTCACGAGGTCGCTGCCCGCAAAATCGGCCTGTTGCCATGCGGGGAAATACTCGACCCCCGCAAGTTCGGACTGCACGGCAACCCCGGCCTTTTCGGCCGCCAGCAGACCGTAGAAACTTGTCTGGTGCTCGGCACCTTCGGCATATGCGACCTGCGCGGTCGGGGCATCCTCCAGCGCCTCGTAGGTGCGGCCCAGCCAATAGCCCGCCCGACCGAGCGAAATCGGGGTGTCCACGGCGCCGGTGAAAGCGCGAAAATGCGCGAGTGCGCGGGCCGGATCATCCAGTTGGGAAAGCGCGATATACCCGGCCAGCCATTCCAGATCGGCAAAGGACGCGCCCTCGGTCAGACCATGGTTGGTGGCAATGCGATAGGCCAGGTCGGCGTTGTCGGCCCGCATCTCGCCGCGCGCAAGATTGCGCCGCCACCCGGCCCAGCGGTCCGGCTCGCCCAGCGTGCCGGCGGCACTGCGCTCCAGCAAAAGCGCGATTGCCTCTTCGCGCAGGCCCTTGCCGAGACGCCAGAGGAAGCGCTCGTAGGCAAGTCCGGGGTCGCCCTGCAACACCTCGGGGATGGCTTCGATGAGCGTATCGACATCGCCCGCGCCCGCGCGCAGCCCCAGCCGCGCCTCGGCGAGCGCGCGCCAGCCCTCGTCCACGAGCGGCAGCATGAGGCGTACATCGCTCTCCAAACCGCGCCACAGCGCCATGTCGAGCCGCGCTTCGTGATGCGGGGCAAGCAGATCCGCATGGTTCAGGATGAAGTCGAGATGTTCGTCGGTGCCCAGGTGGAAGCTGCGCCAGGCGAGGACCACCCCGGCCTGTGCGTCGCCCAGGGCACCCGTCGCCGAAAGCGCCCGGGCATGGCGCAGGACACCGCGCCCGGTTTGCGGCGGATGCCCGTCGAAAAAGGCCAGGACCTGCGCATCCGTGGCGGTGGCAAATGCAGTCTCGCTGCGCTTGCGCAAGAGGTCGAGCCCGGGCCAATGTGCATGATCCTCGAGGAAAGCCAATATTTCGGTCGGCGAACCGCGCCCGGCGCGCAGGCGATACCATTCGATCAGTGATATCGCGGAGGGTCCGTCGCGCACGGCGAGTTCGGCCGCGCGATCCCAGTCGCCGCGTTCCGAGGCATGCAGGGCACTGGCCAGCGGACGCGGGGCGCGCGAAGGTTCGGCCATGGCCGTTCCGACCAGCGCGGAAACGCAGAAAATCAACGCAGCCAGCCGCAACATCCCTTGCATTTCCTCGCATGAATCCGGATAGACAGGCCCAGCATAGCGCCCGCGCCCCTGTCTTCAATTCACAAACCCGCAGGCTGGCGCGATTTGCAGCGTCATGTGATCGAACGGAGCCGGGCCAGCCGCCCGCAATTGAAGAAAGGAGCGTCGCCATGTTCAAAGGGTCCATGCCTGCCCTGGTCACGCCGTTCAAGAACGGCGAGCTGGATGTCGAGACGCTCAAGAAGCTGGTCGAGTGGCATATCGCCGAAGGCTCGCACGGGATCGTGCCGGTCGGCACCACCGGCGAGAGCCCGACCCTGACCCATCGCGAGCACGAACAGGTCATCGAGGAAGTGGTGAAGGCCGCGGGCGGGCGGATACCGGTCATTGCCGGGGCCGGGTCGAACAACACCTTCGAGGCGATCCGCTTTGCCAGGCATGCCGAAAGCGTGGGGGCGGATGCGATCCTCGTGGTGACGCCCTATTACAACAAGCCCACCCAGCAGGGCATGATCGCCCATTTCACCGCCGTGCATGATTGCTGTGATCTGCCGATCATCATCTACAACATCCCCGGGCGCTCCGCTGTCGACATGATGCCCGACACCATGGGCGAGTTGGCGAGGCTGCCGCGCATCGTGGGGGTCAAGGACGCCACCGGCGATCTGGCCCGTGTGCCGCTGACGCGGATCACCTGTGGCACGGATTTCATCCAGATCTCGGGCGAGGATGCGACCGCGCTGGGCTTCAACGCGCATGGCGGGGTTGGCTGCATCTCGGTCACCGCCAATGTCGCGCCGAAGCTGTGTTCGGAATTCCAGGAGGCGACGCTGGCGGGGGATTATGCCGCGGCTCTCGGCTATCAGGACCGGCTGATGCCGCTGCATGTCGCGATCTTCCTCGAACCGGGGCTAGCGGGTGCGAAATACGCGATGTCGCGGCTGGGCCTGTGCAGTGACGAGGTGCGCCTGCCGCTGACCACCGTGTCCGAGGGCGTCAAGACGCGCATCGACGATGCGATGCGCCATGCCGGGTTGATGAACTGAGTCTCAGATCCCGACGTCGAGGATCGCGCGGGCGAGGATCGGCACGGTGCGGTCGTTGAGCCCGGCGATGTTCATGCGCGAATCGCCGATCATGTAGATACCGTGTTCGCTGCGCAGACGCTCGACCAGCTCGGGCGTGGTGCCCAGGAGGCTGAACATGCCGCGATGCTGTGCGAGAAAGCCGAAGCGGTCACTGCCCGACAACTCGCGCAGCTCGCCCGCCAGCGCCTCGCGCAGGCGGAGCATCCCGAGGCGGGTGTCCTCCAGTTCGGCCATCCAGTCGGCGCGCAGCGCATCGTCGGTGAGGATCATCGTCACCACCCGTGCGCCATGGTCTGGCGGGAAGGAATAGTTCATGCGGTTGAGCGCGGTCAGGTTTTCCTGTGCCAGCGCCTTCGACGCGGGTTCGTGGGCCACCGCCATCAGGATGCCGGTGCGTTCGCGGTAGACCCCGAAATTCTTGGAACAACTGGCCGCGATGAGCGTTTCGGGACAGGACGCGGCCACCAGCCGCGTGGGCGCCGCGTCGGCATCGAGGCCGTCGCCAAAGCCTTGATATGCAATGTCGATCATCGGCACGGCCCCGGCGGCATTGAGCCGCTCGACCACCTGCCGCCATTCCGGCAGGGTCAGGTTGGCGCCGGTCGGATTGTGGCAACAACCATGCAAAAGCACCACGTCACCGGCGCGCAGCTGGCCCAGATCCTCCATCATCCCGGCAAAATCCACCGCGCCGGTGCCGCGATCGAAATAGCGGTAGGTGACGTTCTCGATCCCGAGATAGTCGAGGATTCCGATATGGTTGGGCCAAGTCGGATCGCTGACGAAAACGCGCGCCCCGGGGTTGGCCATCAGCATCAATTCGAATGCCTGTCGCACCGCGCCGGTGCCGCCCGGCGTGGCCACGGCGGCCACCTGCGCGCGTGGCACCGCATCACCCAGAACCAGCGACGCCATCGCATCGGCGAAAACGGGATCGCCGGCCAGGCCGACATAAGCCTTGGTATCCTGTTCTTCCCAAAGGGTTTTCTCGGCGGCCTTGACGGCGCGCATGACCGGCGTCACGCCTTGGGCGTTCCGATAGACGCCGACGCCGAGGTCGATCTTGTCCTCGCGCGGATCCTCGCGGAACATGTGCATGAGCTGCATGATCTTGTCGACGGGCTGTTGCGACAGGGCGTTGAACATCACGCCTCTCCGGTCTCGACTGGCAATGTGGGAAAGGCCCCCCATTCGGACCAGGAGCCGTCATAAACCGACCAGTCCTTCTTGCCGATCCGTTCGAGCGCAAGCGACACGACGCAGGCGGTGACACCCGACCCGCAAGAGGTTATCGCAGGCTTCGTGAGGTCCACGCCGACCGTGTCGAAGATCGCGCGCAGCTCTTCGGGGTCTTTCATCGTCTTGTCCTCGTTGAGCAAATCCGGGAATGGCACGTTCTTCGAGCCGGGGATGTGACCGGGGCGCAGGCCGGGCCACGGTTCTTGCTCGGTGCCTGCGAAACGGCCCGCGGAGCGCGCGTCAATGATCTCGTGATCGCCCAGCTTGGAGGCGGCGGAAACCTGTGTCACGTCCTTGACGAGCTGGTTCTGACGCCGCGCCGTCATGTGGCGGTCGCGGATCACCGGGGGCAGGTCCTCGACCTCGCGCCCCTCGGCCAGCCATTTCGGGAAACCGCCATCGAGCACGGCGACATCCTCATGCCCCATCAGGCGGAAAAGCCACCAGACCCGGGCGGCGGTTTGCAGCCCCAGGGTGTCATAGACCACCACCTGGTGCCCGTCTCCGACGCCCAAGGCCCTGAGACGGCTCATGAATTTTTCGACCGGCGGGGCCATGTGCGGCAGGTCCGAGCGCGCGTCGGCAATGTCGTCGATATCGAAATAGCGCGCGCCAGGGATGTGCGCGGCCGCGTATTCGGCCTTTGCATCGCGCGGGTCGCCGGGCATGTACCACGTCCCGTCGATCACCCGCAGATCAGGGTCCTTGAGATGGGCCGCGAGCCATTCGGTCGAGACCAGGGTTCCGGGATCGTCTTGCGCCATGTTTGCCCCCCATGCGGTTCACGCCATGACTAGCGCGGGGGGGCGAAACTGACAAGGCCGGACGCCGCGGCGGCCCGCTGTCACGGGAGGCGGGATTATTCCGCGATCACGGCACCGCACGGGCCATTCTGCCGGGGAAATCCTGTCAATGTATGAACCACGCGGACGAGGTTGGGAAGGATACGCGAATCGTCGCGCTATCCCCCGTGGCGCAAGAGGCGCTGTTTCTGGCGGTTCCAGTCGCGCTTGGCCTCGGTCGCGCGCTTGTCATGGGCCTTCTTGCCCTTGCCGATACCGATCTTGATCTTGGCGATTCCGCGGTGGTTGAAATAAAGCACCAGCGGCACCAGCGTCATCCCCTTGCGCTGGGTCGCGTTCCAGAGGCGGGCCAATTCCTTGCGTGAAACCAGTAACTTGCGCTTGCGCCGCTCTTCGTGGCCAAAGGTCTTGGCCTGCTCGTAGGGCGCGATATAGCTGTTGACCAGCCACAGTTCGCCGTTGTCCACATGGGCATAGGCTTCGGCGATGTTGGCGCTGCCCTGGCGCATCGACTTGACCTCGGAACCTTGCAGGATGATGCCGCATTCGAGATCTTCCTCGATCGCGTAATCGAAGCGCGCGCGGCGGTTTTCCGCGACCACCTTGTAATTGGGATTGGTTTTTTCCTTGGCCATAACCGGCGTTTTCTAACGTCCGGCGGGGCGACTGTCGAGGGGAAGGTTAAGGTGGCGTGCCGC
>NZ_JAWLDS010000038.1:0-27047 GCF_041686535.1 Aquicoccus sp.
CCTGCATAACGGCTTCGTGTCGATGACCGGTGGCCAGCCCGTCGATGGCGAGATCGACCCGCTGTCGATCATCCACCAGCTCAAGGCCGAAGGCGTCGGCGCCATCGCGCTCGTCGCGGACGAGCCGGAGCATTACGACGGCAAGCCGCTCCCCGAGGGCGTCACGCTCCACCACCGGACCGAGCTTGACCAGGTGCAGCGCCAGATGCGCGAGCGTCGCGGCGTGACCGCGATCATCTATGACCAGCCCTGCGCCACCGAGCGCCGCCGCCTGCGCAAGCGCGGCAAATGGGAAGACCCCGACAAGCGCGTGTTCATCAATTCGGATGTCTGCGAAGGCTGCGGCGACTGCTCGACCGTGTCGGGCTGCATGGCGATCGAACCGCTGGAAACCGAGATGGGCCGCAAGCGCAAGATCAACCAATCCTCGTGCAACAAGGATTTCTCCTGCGTCGAGGGCTTCTGCCCCAGCTTCGTCACCGTCGCGGGCGTGAAGCCGCGCAAGCCCGACGTGGCCGACGTGGTGATCGACGCCACTCACCTGCCCGAACCGCCCGCCCGTTCGGTCGAGACCTCATGGGCGGTGCTCGTGTCGGGCATCGGCGGCGCGGGTGTCGTCACCGTGGGGCAGACGCTCGCCGTCGCCGCCCATGTCGATGGCTGGTTCTCCTCCAACCTCGACATCACGGGTCTCGCGCAGAAATACGGCGCGGTCCATTCGCATATCAAGATGGCGCGCACCCCCGAGGACATGACCGCCACCCGCATCGCCACCGGCGAGGCGGATGCGCTCATCGGATGCGATCTCGTGGTCGCTGCGGGCGACGAGGCGATTTCCAAGCTCGACCTCGACGGCGCCACCGCCGTGACCGACACCACCGTCGTGCCCACGTCGGATTTCGCGAAGAACCCCGACTGGCAGCTCAACGGCGAGGAACAGCTCGCACGGCTCACCCGCGTTCTGGGCGACCGGGCGCGCGGCCTCGATGCACAGGGGCTGGCGGAGAAGCTCCTTGGCGATGCGGTCTATGCCAACATGCTGCTGGTCGGGGCCGCGTGGCAACAGGGCGGCCTGCCGCTCTCGCATGCCGCGCTGATGCGCGCCATCGAGCTCAACGGCGTGAAACCCGCCGAGAACCGCCGCGCCTTCGACCTTGGGCGCCTCGCGATGGCCGAACCCGACACCGTGGCCGCGATGCTGCGCAAGGGCGAGGCGCCGGTCGATCTTTCGGCGCACCGGCCGAAAACGCTCGACGAGGTGATCGCCCATCGCAGCGCCGAGTTGACCGATTACGCCAATGCGAGGCTGGCGCAACGCTATACCGACATGGTGGCGCGCGTGCAAAAGGCGGCGCAGGCGGCTGGGCTGGACGACGCCCCGGCCATGGCCGTGGCGCGCTACTACTACAAGATGCTCGCGGTCAAGGACGAGTGGGAAGTGGCGCGACTTTACACGCGACCCGATTTCGCCAAGGCGCTGCACGAGAATTTCGAGGGCGAGCCCGAGCTCACCTTCTATTTCGGCGCCTGGCCCTTCGGCGGCATCGACAAGACCACCGGCGAACCGGTCAAGGGCGCGCTCTCGGGCAAGTGGGCACTGCGCGCCTTCGGAATCATGAACCGCCTGCGCGGGCTGCGCGGCACGCTCCTCGATCCGTTCCGCAACTCGGACGAGAACCGCCTCGCCGAGCGGCTCCTGCAGGATTACGAGGCCGATATCGACTTTGCCCTCGCCAACATGACGGCAGAGAAAGCAGACCCCATCACGGCCCTCCTGTCGCTGCCCGAGCATATCCGCGGCTATGGCCACGTGCGCGAACGCCACGCGGCCGATGTGGAGAAGAAACGCAGCACGTTGCGGGGCAAGATTGCCGGCAAGGCGGCGCAGGCGGCCTGATCCAACTGTCCGCGCGCAAATGTCAGGCGACATCGCGCGCGGACAGGTTGGAATTGAGTATTTTTGCCAAGAAAGAACCATGGGGGCGGCGCTGCCCCCTTGGCGTGACCGCCTAACCGCCCAGAAGCGGCAGCATCAGGTTGAACAACTCGGCCTGTGAGCTGATCGCGCATTTGCGGTAAAGCTGCTTGCGAAACACCTTGACCGTCTGCGGGCTGATCCCGAGCCTGAGCCCGATCGACACCGAGCTGTGCCCCTGAAGGATCAGAAGCGCCACCTCGGCCTGGCGCAGGGAGAGCGCGATTCCATGCGCCTCCTTCAGCGAATCAATCAGCCGCCGCGTCACCCGCGCCTCGGAATATTCGCCCGAACCGGCCAGATCGCTCCATTGCCGCTCGGCCAGTGCCACAACAATGGGCGAAAGATGATCGGCGCGAATGATCTCGCGCTGGGTGAAGCGATTGTTGGAACTGCGGTCGCGCCCGAGGCAGACATGCAGGCTCACCCCCGCCCCCGGATAGGCGACGAAGGCCAGCTCGTCGACCATCGTGGTGGCCGCGTAATAGTCGAGGAAATAGGGATTGCGGTGGAACTGGTCGGGCGCGATGTCGGTCAGCCGATAGACCCCGCGCGCCGCGCGCTGCCGATGTAATTCATGAAAGGGATCAAGAAGATAAGCCCCCTTGAGATAGGTGCTTTCAAGGTTGCGATGCACCTCGCTCGCCGCCGCACGGGTCAGGATCGCCTGCGGCGCACGGCTCTGAAAATAGGCGAGGATGGTGACATTGTCATGACGCAGCTCGACCCCGAGCCAACGCACCAGCGCCCGGGCGAACCGGTCGCCCCCCAGCGCCTCGATCGCCTCGCCCAGCCGTTTTTCCGCCTCGCCCAGCAGACCCATGCCATACCACCGCGGGGGTATATACCCCCCTAACCCCATGTCGTTAACCTTCTAGGGCAATACAGGGGGTATGAGAAAGGGGAAACCGTGGCTGAAAGCCAAGGCGCGATTGCGGTCGACATAGACAATGTGAGCAAACTCTACGGCAATTTCACCGCCCTCAGCGCGGTGAAATTGGCCATCCAGGACAACGAGTTCTTCACGCTTCTGGGCCCGTCGGGCTGTGGCAAGACCACGCTCCTGCGCTGCATCGCGGGGTTCGAGGACATCAGCCAAGGCGCGATCCGGCTTTACGGCGACAACATCGCCGACCTGCCACCCAATCACCGCCCGGTGAACACCGTGTTCCAGCAATACGCGCTTTTCCCGCACATGGATGTCACCCGCAACGTGATGTTCGGGCTGTTGCGGCTGGGCCGGTCCGAGGCCGAGGCCCGGGCACGCGCCGGCGAGGTGCTCGAACTCGTGCGGCTCAGCCAGTTCGCCGACCGCATGCCGGCGCAGCTCTCGGGCGGGCAGCAACAGCGCGTGGCGCTGGCCCGGGCACTGGCGCCGGGCCCCAAGCTGCTCTTGCTCGACGAGCCGCTCTCGGCGCTCGATCTCAAGCTGCGCCAGGCGGTCCGGCTCGAATTGCAGCAGATCCAGCACGAGACCGGCATCACCTTCATCTTCGTCACCCATGACCAGGAAGAGGCGCTCACCATGTCCGACCGCATCGCGGTGATCTCGGACGGGCAGGTGCAACAGGTGGGCAGCGCCCGCGACATCTATGAAGAGCCCGACAACAAGTTCGTGGCCGATTTCATCGGCGAGACCAACCTCATCGACGTGAGCGTCGCCGAGGTCGCCGGCGACAAGGCGCTCTGCACCCTGCCCGGCGGCGCGCAGTTCACCTGCCCGGCGGCGCGCGGCGCCCATTCCGGCCAGGGCCACCTTTCGGTCCGCCCCGAACGCGTGTCGCTGGCCGATCCGGCGGGCGCGCTTCTGACCGGCACGGTCACGCGGATGATCTACCTGGGCACCGACATGAATGTCGATGTCCGATTGTCCGACGACGAAATCGTCACCGCGCGGCTTCAGAACTCGTCACGGACGCGCATTCCCGCCATGGGGGCCACGGTGGGACTCGAATTCGAGGAAGGCGCCGCGCGCCTCCTGGTGGACTGATGGCGGGCGGTATCGGATCAGGCCCGGGCAAGTCGGCCCGCACCTATGCCGGCTTCGGCGTGCCGCTCATCCTGCCGGCGTGGCTCGTCATCGGCATCTTCCTCGTCGTGCCGATCGGAATCATGCTGGTCTATTCCTTCCTGACCAAGGAGTTTCGCGGCGGCGTGATCTGGGAATTCTCGCTCGCCGCCTATGACCAGTTCTTCTTTGACCGCGGGCTTTTCGGGGACGATCCGCCACAGATCGAATGGACCTATATCCTGATCTTCTGGCGCTCGATCTGGCAGGCGGGCCTGGCCACGCTTCTGAGCCTTCTGATCGGCTTTCCGACCGCGTGGTTCATTGCCACGCGCCCGGCCTCCACCCGCACGATCTGGCTGTTCCTGGTCACCGTGCCCTACTGGGTCAACCTGCTGATCCGGACGATCTCGATGAAATTCCTGATCCGCGACAACGGGCCTCTCAACACCTGGCTGCTCGAGGCCGGGCTCATTTCCGAGCCGATCCACCTCATCAACACCTGGGTCGCGGTGCAGCTCGGGCTGTTCTATTCCTACCTGCCCTTCATGGTTCTGCCGATCTACGCCGCGGTGGAGCGCTACAATTTCGCCCTCTCCGAGGCGGCGGCCGATCTCTATGCCTCGCGGTTCGTCACGCTCACGCAGATCATTCTCCCGGTGGTGAAACCGGGGATCATCGCCGGCTGCATCCTCGTCTTCGTGCCCTCGCTGGGGTCTTTCCTTGCGCCCGATCTCCTGGGCGGGGCCAAGAATTTCATGATCGGCAGCCTGATCGACGAACAGTTCAAGGGCGCGGCCGGCAACTGGCCCTTCGGCGCGGCGGCGGCGATGATCCTGCTTTCCATGGTGCTGCTCGTGCTGATCTTCTACGCGCGCAGCCAGAGCCGGAGGGAGGAGACGTGATGGCCCGCAAACCCGACCTGCGCCGCTTTCCCGGCTTCCTGCCGCTGACGCTGCTGTGCATCTTCCTGCTCTACGCGCCGCTCATCATCGTGGCGATCTACTCGTTCAACAACAGCCCCTCGATCACGATCTGGGGCGGGGTATCGCTGCGCTGGTACGAAGACGTGTTCTGGGGGCCGGAATCGGACAAGTTCAAGCAGGCGGCGATCAATTCCTTCGTCATCGCCGTGGCCGCGGCCACAACTGCCACGGTGATCGCCACCTTGGCCGCCACCGCGATGCTGCGGTCGGGGTCGTTCCGCGGCAAGTCGGCCAGCTTCGCGCTGATCAACCTGCCGCTCATGGTGCCCGAGATCGTGACCGCCGTGGCCACGCTCATCTTTTTCTCGGCGATCGGCTTTTCCACCGGGCTCCTCACCATCCTGGTCGCGCATATCGTCTTTTGCATCCCGTTTGCCTACCTGCCCATCGCCGCGCGGATGCAGGGGATAGAGGATGTCTATGAACAGGCCGCGCAGGATCTCTATGCGACCCGGTGGCAGGCGTTCCGCCTGATCCTGTTGCCGCTGATGACGCCCGGTATCCTTTCGGGCTTCCTTCTGGCCTTCATCATCTCGCTCGATGATTTCATCATCACCAACTTCGTCAAGGGCGCGGGGGTCGAAACCCTTCCCACCGCGATCTTCGGGGCCGTGAAACAAGGCATCAAGCCCAACATCATGGCCATCTCAACGCTGTTGCTGGTCGTGTCGATCCTCTTCGTCACGCTCAGTTACTTCGCCGGCCGCATGGGCCAAAACCGCAAATGAAAAACCAACAGGAGAGACAACCATGAAACCCCTTCTCAGAACCGGCGCTTCCGCGCTTGCACTCACGCTGTCGGCGACGCTGGCACAGGCCGAGGGCGAGCTTTCGATCTATCACTGGTTCGAATACATCCCGCAGGAAATCCTCGACAAGTTCGCCGAGGAATACGATGTCGAGGTGACGATGGACACCTACGATAGCAACGAGGCCCTGCTCGCCTCGCTCAAGGCCGGTCGGCTGGGTGACTATGACGTGGCCGTGCCGGGCGACTACATGGTCGAGATCATGGCCGGCGAGGGCATGCTCGACACGTTCACCCGCGAGGAGATGCCCAATTTCGACAACATCCTGCCCGAATGGGTGGATGTGAGCTTCGATCCCGGCCGCCAAAGCTCGATCCCCTATCAATGGGGCAGCACGTCGTTCTCGGTGAACCGGGATGTCTATTCCGGTGACATCGACACCACCGACATCATCTTCGACCCGCCCGAAGAACTGCGCGGCCGTATCAACGTGCTCGACACCGCGGGCGAAACCCTCACCCTCGCTTCGCTGCATCTGGGCATTCCGCAATGCTCCACGGACCGCGATGAGCTCAAGGCGCTCAGCGACCTGGTGCAGGAGGCCAAGCAGCACTGGGCCAGCTTCGGCTCGGACGTGGCCAAGGACGTGCTCGTCTCCGGCGACGCGGCGGCGGGCATGATCTGGAACGGGTTCGGCATGAAGGCCCGCGAGGAAGGTGCAAACATCGAATACGCCTATCCCGAACAGGGTTACATCGTGTGGATGGACAACGTGGTGCTCCTCAAGGACGCGCCCAACCGCGAAAACGCGATCAAGTTCATGAACTTCCTGCTCGAACCCGAGAACGCGGCGGCCGTCACCAACTACGCGCGCTACACCGCCGGGGTGGACGGGGTCGAACCCTTCCTCGACGCCGAGGTGAAATCCGCACCCGAGCTGAATCCGCCCGAAGGCGGCAACCCGGTTTTCGTGCAGCCCTGCTCCGAAGAGGTGCAGAAGATCTATGACACGATCTGGACCAACCTGAAGAAGTAAGCGAAAGGCAGGGGAAGATGAAACTGGCAATCTACCAGGGCCCGCCCATCGCGGGCGACATCGACGCGGGCTTTGCCCGGATCGAACGCCAGCTCGCCGCCGCCGCCATGGCGGGCGCGCGGATGATCGTCTTTCCCGAGCTTTTCCTGCCGGGCTACAACCGCCCGGACCTTCATGACAGCCTCTCCCAGCCACTGGGCGGGGACTGGTGCCAAAGGCTCGCCGCGCTTGCCCGCGCGGCGGGCTGCGGCCTCTGCATCGGCTGGGCCGAACGCGACGGCGACACGGTCTATAACGCCGCCACCGCCTTTGGCCCGGATGGCGAAACCCTGGGCCATTACCGCAAGATCCAGCTTTACGGCCCGATGGAACAGGCCAGCTTTGCCTTCGGCGACGCCTATACGACCTTCGATTTCGCGGAGCACAGGATCGCGCTGATGGTCTGTTACGACGTCGAATTCGCCCACCACGTCAAGGCGCTGGCCGATCGCGGCGTGACCCTCATCCTCGTGCCCACCGCCAACCCGGCCGGGTTCGAGCATGTCTCGACCGCGATCATCCCCGGCCATGCGTCCTCGTACGCGCTCACCATCGCCTATGCCAATTTCTGCGGCACCGAGGGTGGCCTCGCCTTTGGCGGCCACTCGGTGATCGTGGGCCCGGATGCCACGGCGCTGGCCACGGCCAATACCACCGAAACGCTGATGATCACCGACATCGCCAAACCATACGACCTGGCGCTCCTTTCGACCCAATCCGCCGATCACCGCGAGGTCTCCCAATGAAAACCGTCTTTTCCGAAACCCACGCCCTGCGCGATGCCAAGACCGAGCTTTACGGCGGCGAACTTGTCTATCCGTTCGAACGGCCCAGCCGCATGACCTATATCCACGACCGGCTGAGAGCGGTCGATCCCGGCCCGATCCTGCCCCCCGACGATCACGGGCTCGACCCCGTCCTGCGTATCCACGACACGGGGTTCGTCGATTTCCTGCAAACCGCCTGGGCGGAATGGCAGGCCGAGGGCTACACCGGCGAGGCGATCGCCACCTGCTGGCCCGCCCGCCGCATGGTCCTGCGCCGGCCCGATCACATCGACGGCAAGCTGGGGTATTATGCGCTGGCCACCGAAACCTCTCTGACCGAAGGCACATGGCCCGCCGCCTATGGCAGCGCGCAGGTCGCCCTCACCGCCGCCGAACTCATCCGCGCGGGCGAACGCAGCGCCTTTGCCCTCTGCCGCCCGCCCGGCCATCACGCGGCCGTCGACATGTACGGGGGCTATTGCTTTCTCAACAACGCCGCCATCGCCGCGCAGCGCTTTCTCGACAACGGCGCCGCCCGCGTCGCCATCCTCGATGTCGATTTCCACCACGGCAACGGCACGCAGGACATCTTCTACGACCGTTCCGACGTGCTCTTCCTGTCGCTGCATGGCGAGCCGGAAAACGCCTTTCCGCATTTCCTGGGATATGCCGATGAAACCGGCAACGGCGCGGGCGAAGGGTTCAACGTCAACTACCCCATGCCCCCGGGCACGCCGTTCTCCGAATGGCGCAACTCGCTCGACGCCGCGCTCGACCGGATCGCGCAATACGCCCCAGATCACCTGATCGTCTCGCTTGGCGTGGACACGTTTGAAACCGACCCGATCAGCTTTTTCAAATTGGAATCCCCCGATTTCACCACCTATGGCGGCGATATCGCCCGTCTCAAGCTGCCCACGCTCTTCGTGATGGAAGGCGGCTACGACATCGACGAGATCGGGATCAACACCGTCAACGTGATCGAGGGCTTCCTCGGCGCCGCATAACTGGGAGAGAGACATGAACAAACTCACCACCGACGAGATCCTGACCAAGGACGCCCACCTGATCCAGTCCTTCGCCAACCTGCACGCCCTCAAGCAGGCCGACGCGCGCACTGCCATCGTCGCCGCCGAAGGCGCCCATGTCACCGACAGCGAAGGCAACCGGCTCATCGACGGGATCGGCGGGCTCTGGTGCGTCAATGTCGGCCACGGACGGCGCGAGATCATCGACGCGATCACCGAGCAGCTCACTACGCTCGATTATTACTCGACCTTCTACAATTTCACCCACCCGGCGGCGGCACAGCTGGCCGAGAAGGTGGCCAGCCTCGCGCCGGAGCCGCTCAACAACGTCTATTTCGCCAATTCCGGGTCGGTCGCCAATGACACGGCGGTGCGGATGCTGCATCACTACAACAACCTGCGCGGCAAGCCCGAGAAGAAACAGATCCTGTCGCGCATGGGCGCCTATCACGGCTCCACCCACATGGCGATGGCGCTGACCACCCCGGGCTATTCCACCGGCTGGGGCGCGGTCGAGGGGCTGGTGCATCACCTCAAGGCCCCGCACAAGTATCGCGAGGCTCCCGAGATGAGCGACGCCGAATTCCTCGCCGTGCTGGAACAGGACATGCTCGACGCGATCCACCGCATCGGCGCCGAAAACATCTGCGCCTTCTTCGCCGAACCGATTCAGGGCGCGGGCGGGGTGATCACCGCGCCGCCGGGCTATCACGCCGCGATGCGCCGGATCACCCGCGAACATGACATCATGTATGTCGCCGACGAGGTGGTGACCGCCTGGGGCCGCCTTGGCCACATGTTCGCCTCCGAGGACGTCTATGACTGCGTGCCCGACATCATCACCACCGCCAAGGGGCTGACCTCGGGCTATCAGCCGCTCTCGGCCACGATCATCTCGGACGAGATCTACGACGTGATCTCCGGTCCCGACGCGATGTTCCTGCACGGGATGACCTATTCGGGCCACCCCGCCGCCGCCGCCGCCGCGCTGGCCAATATCGAGATCCTCGAATCCGAGGCCATCCCGGCGCGCGTGCAGACCACCGGCAAGCTCTTCGAAGGGCTTCTGCGCGGGCTCGAAGACATGGACATGGTCGGCGAGGTGCGCGGCTCGCATTTCATGATGGGGATCGAGTTCGTGCGGAACAAGGCGACGCGCGAGGAATTCCCCGCCGACGCCAATGTCGGCGGCCTTGTCGCCAAGGAAGCGCAAAAGCGTGGCCTCATCGCCCGCGCGCTGGGCAATATCATGATCCTCTCGCCCACGCTCATCATGGACGAGCCGCTGATCCGCGAGATCGAAGCCACGCTGCGCGAAAGCATCGCCAAGGTCTCGGCCGATATCGGCATCTGAGCGCGGGCCGCTCATGCGATCATTGCGCCTGCCCGCGCCGGCGCAATGAGTATTTTTTCCAAGAAAGAACAGGAGCGGGACTCCCGTATCTCGCCCCGGTCTCTTTCTTGGCCCAAATACTCGAATCCACCCTGTCCAATGGCAAACGGCCGGTCGGGTGCGGGTCCGATCATTCAAGCAGCCGCATCAACCCCCGCCTGATCTCGTCCTCCGCCTTGCGCTTGAGCGCGTCCTCGACCTTTTCGCCGTCCTGCGTCTCGACGTCGAGCTGCTTGCGAAGCTCCTCTTGCACCCGCTCCTCGGCCTTGCGTTCAAGCTCCTTTTTCTCCTCGTCCAGGTTGAAATCGACCGCCGCGGCCAGGTCGGGGGTGATCCTCGGATCGCTCCACGGCCCCCGGATACGCACCGGAATAGCGAGGCCCCGCCCACCCCGCGCGTTCAGAGCGACCGGCGTGAAGAGATAGTCGATATCGCGCGCGCCCAGCCCGATACGCCCCTTGCCTGTGGCCTCGACCCCCGGCAACATCAGACCCAGGTCATCGTTGCGCATGTCGCCCTCGGCCATGGTGAAGGTCGCGGCCAACTCGTCGAAGATCGTCGTCCCGCCCGAGCCATCGCCCGAGCGCATCAGCCGGTCGAGATCGACCCCCTCGATCACGCCGCGGCCCATGGCCACCCGGCCCTCGCCGCTCAGGCTCTTCATGATCGCATCGGTCGACTGGCCCACGCCGAGGAAACGCACCTGTCCGTCGGCCTCGCCCGAAAGCCGCGTGACCCCGGCCAGGTCGTTCAGCAACTCGCGCATCTCGACCCCGCCCATCGACAGATCGCCCCCCACTGAGAGGCCCGAACGGTTGTTCATCACGAACTCCCCGCCGAAATCGCCGCCATAGCCCTTGAGCGCGTTGAGCGAGAAAACCGCGCGCGACCGGTCGACGGTCAGCGTCACGTCGCTTTGCCCGAAGGCCACCGTGCCCAGGTCCACGCTGTCCGCGGTCAGCCGGACCTGCCCATCGAACGCGCCCAGTCCGCTTGCGTCAAGAGAATCGCGCGACCAGCCATCGTCAGGGCCACCGCCGCCATCGCCACCCGTCAGCGCCGCCAGATCGAGCGCGCCGGCATAAAGCCGGGCCATGACCTGCGGCTTGCCGTCAAGCGTGACGTCCAGATCGCCGTTGATCGCGTTGTCGTCGAGCCGCAGCGCCATCTCGCGCAACGACAATGTTCGCCCGTTCTTGAGCACCATGAGCGTCTCGCCCCGGATCGCCCGGCCCAGCCCCTCGGGCGGATCGCCTGCCCCCTCACCCAGTGCCGCCAGTATCGCGCCCGTGCGCGGCAGGTCGAGCTTGATCCGCCCCTCGGCATCGCCGCTCGCATTGGCGCGCCCCTCGAAGTCGATCGTGCCGTCGCCCGCGCGCAGCTCGGCCTCGACCGGCACCACCTCGCCTTGCAGGAAGGGCATGAATTGCGCCACCCACCCGGCAAGGTAGAGCCGCTCCGCACCGCCTTCCATCCGCAGCCCGAGGTCGATATCGGCCCGCCCGTCCAGATCGGGCGCCAGCAGGGTCGCATCGACGCTCTCGAATCCGTGACGCGACCCGTCGGAGTGATCGACATAGCGCAACCGCCCGTCCGTTACCTCGACCCGGTCGAGCGAGACCGCCAGTTGCCGCCCACCCGATCCCGCGCTTTCGCCGTCGATCTCCCAGTTGCCGGAGCCATCGCGGCTGCGCTCCAGAAGGATGTCCGGCGACAACAGCTCGATTGCCCGGATCTTCACCTGCCCACGCCAGAGCGCCGTGGTCCCGACCCCCACGCTCAAGCCTTCGGCCCGCAGCATCACCGGCTCATCCGACCAGTCGGCATTGGCGATGGTCACCGGGCCGGTGCGCACCCCCAGCACCGGGTAGAACGACAGCTCGACACCACCCTCGACGCTCACATCCCGCCCTGTCGCCGCCTGGATCTGGCCCACGGCCACCTGCGCGATCTTCTCGCCCGGCAACAGCAGCAGCCCGCCCACGAGCAAGAGCCCCGCCACCAGAAGCGCCCCGACAATCCTGACAATCCAGCGCATCGCACGACCCTCACATTCCTGCGCCGCAACCCGCGCGGCGCTGATACCCAAGGATTATCCCGCAACATGCATACGGCAACAAGCCGCCAATTCGTCGGCCACGATCCGCCGATGGACGCGGGCCGCAGGTCGCGCTATATGCCGCGCATGACAAACCCGCCCGACCTGCGCCCCGACCTCTCGCGCGCCCATCTCACCGAAGCCCGCCGCCCCGGCCAGCCGACCATCGGCATGGTCTCGCTCGGCTGCCCCAAGGCGCTGGTCGACAGCGAACGCATCCTGACCAGGCTGCGCGCCGAGGGCTATGGCATTTCGCCCGACTACACCGGCGCCGACGCGGTGATCGTCAACACCTGCGGCTTTCTCGATTCGGCCAAGGCCGAGAGCCTCGACGCCATCGGCGAGGCGCTGCGCGAAAACGGCCGCGTCATCGTCACCGGCTGCATGGGCGCCGACCCCGACCACATCCGCGACCATCACCCCCGCATCCTCGCCGTGACCGGCCCGCACCAATATGAACAGGTGCTCGACGCCGTGCACGCCGCCGTGCCGCCCGCGCCCGACCCGTTCATCGACCTCATGCCCGCGGCGGGTGTAAAACTCACGCCCCGCCATTACAGCTATCTCAAGATTTCCGAGGGCTGCAATCACCATTGCAAGTTCTGCATCATCCCCGCGATGCGCGGCCGCCTCGCCTCTCGCCCGCACCGCGCCGTGCTGCGCGAGGCCGAGAAGCTGGTGGAAAGTGGCGTCAAGGAACTCCTCGTCATCTCACAGGACACCTCCGCCTATGGCGTCGACTGGCCGCGTGCGGATCGCCCCGCGGGCGAACAGCCGATCACCGCGCTGGCCCGCGATCTGGGCGCTCTCGGCGCCGGGCACGACCTCTGGGTGCGGCTGCATTATGTCTATCCCTATCCGCATGTGCGCGAATTGATCCCGCTCATGGCCGACGGCCTTGTCCTGCCCTATCTCGACATCCCGTTCCAGCACGCGCATCCCGACACGCTCAAGCGCATGGCGCGGCCCGCGCACGCCGAACGCACCCTTGACCGGATCGCGGAATGGCGCGGCATCTGCCCCGACATCACCCTGCGCTCGACCTTCATCGTCGGCTACCCCGGCGAGACCGAGGCCGAGTTCCAGACCCTCCTGGACTGGATGGACGAGGCCCAGCTCGACCGCGTCGGCTGCTTCCAATACGAGAATGTCGCGGGTGCGGCCTCGAATGACCTGCCCGATCATGTGCCCGAGGACGTGAAACAGGACCGCTGGGATCGTTTCATGGAAAAGGCCCAGTCGATTTCCGAGGCCAAGCTCGCCGCCAAGGTGGGCCAGCGCATGGATGTGATCGTCGACGACATCGACGAGGACGGCATCGCCACCGCACGCACCAAGGCCGACGCCCCCGAGATCGACGGCAACCTCTTCATCGACGAGGCGACCCAAGGCCTCGCGGTCGGCCAGATCGTCAAGGTCGAAGTGGACGAGGCCGGGGAATATGACTTGTGGGGGCGCCTGCTGGATTAGCGCATAGCACCAACGAAAGGGCAGCGCCCGACCCGGGGTGGGTGCGAAGCGCCCGCCCATGGGGCGGGGCGGGCGCATGCCCAGCGTGCCGCCGGGCGGGTCTCCAGTCAACGGGCTTTCGCGTTCGATCAGGCGTTGATATCCTGATCCCATACAACAAAAGAAATATCACTATGAAATGGTTTCATTTCTTTCGTAACTTCCCTGCAGGCGCCTTTTTCGGCGTATTCATCGGCGCAGTATTCATAATCGTGATCCAGGGCGAATGGCCCGATGACGTGCAACGATATGGCACCTATGGAATAACAGTGGTCGTATCCCTGCTCGCCTCGGCTATCGCGCTGACCACCGCAATATGGAACACGGAAACCGCACGCCACCGAAAGCTCAAAGCGGCAAAGGCGAGTTTGCCGCTGGCGTTGTCTCGCCTTATCGAAACTGCAAGAAATGGGATGCAAATTTCATTGGAAGACGACGTATTCTTCAATGACCCGGACAATGCATCCCTCATCGAAGAGCGCCTCGCCATACCCAATGAAGTCTTCACCACTCTCAAAGAGTGCATCGAATTCGGTGACGAGACCAGTGCGCAGTGGCTGACCAATATCATTGCGCATTATCGGATATATAAAACCAGTTTGGTAAACTTGGCTGCAAACCAAAACATGCCTCCACACGATGTCTATCGCGCTGAGCACGCGGCGGAGTGGATCTTCTGGCATGCAATGGTTTCCCACCTTTTCGATTTCGCTCGTGGAAATGACATAGTGGAAAATGCGATGAAGCAAGAGCTATTACTCGAAGGTTTCTATGCTGAAATCTGGGGCAATAGGCTTCAGCAGGAAATTACAGGCCATATCAATGGCCTTGTGGAATATCACGCACCATTGAACACAGAGTCCCTCGCATTCCGCCCATCCACCCATTGACCTTCCCCACACCCGTTGCAACCATCGCCCCAGCCATACAGCCAGGGAGACCCAAGCCAATGACCGATACCCCCGAGATCGCCCAGAAAGCCCCCTTCCCCGTCGAGGTCGAAGAGGGCAAGACCTATTTCTGGTGCGCCTGTGGCAAGTCCTCGAAACAGCCCTTCTGCGACGGCTCGCACAAGGGCAGCGATTTCGCCCCGGTCAAGTATACCGCCGAGGTGTCGAAGAAGATGTTCTTCTGTGGCTGCAAGCACTCCGCCAAGCAACCGCTCTGCGACGGGTCGCATTCGAAACTGTGACCCGGCGGGCGCCGCGTTAACCTCAAGCGGTTACATCCGTAACGACATTTCCCGGCAGCCGGAGAGCAGCCGGGCGGTGCACGCATGTCACCCCCTGGAAATCGCACAGTTCGCCGCCGTTAACCCCGGTGAAGAAACCGTTGATATCCGCAGGCCGGGCTACTGCAATCTCTCCAGGATTTCGCGGTTGGCGCAGGCATCGAGCGGCTTGCCCTGCTGCATCGCCCCGGTGCCCAGCCAGGCCGTGCAATGCGCCACATGCGGGCAGGTCCGGCAGCGCGTGACCATGCCCGCATAGTCCTCGGCACTCAGCAAACCCCACGCCATCGCCGCGCTCAGATCGACCGCCATGGCGCGGGCAACCGACCGGGTGAGCCAGAAGTGAAGCTCGGGGCTTCCAAGAGGTAAGGCATTGTCTTTCATGCGTTTTCTCCCATGATCTGGTCGGCGAGGAGGATCCGGAACGGCTCGCGGTTGCAGCAATATCCGGGCAGTTCGCCCGGCCCGTCGCCTGCCAGCAACCGCGCGCAATACGCTGCCCCGTCGCAGCCCTGGCAGCGCTTCACGATGTCGGCCCACTCCGCCTGGTCCAGATCGCCACGCGCCATCGCCCCCGCAAGGTCAAGGCCCTGCGCCCGTGCCATTTTCTGAACCATCCAGAAATGGCGCCGCATGTCGCCAAGAGGTTTCATCGTCAAGGCTCCTTTCGGACCGTTGCGTCACCTTCTTCTAACGCCCCGCCGCAACCCTCGTCCTTGACACGGATCAACCCGCCCCGCCGGCCCGCGCATCGAGATAGGCCCGCACGCAATCCTGCACTCGGCGAAACCGGTCTCCGCCCAGTTTTGTGCCGCCATACCAGCGCGTTACGACGATCACATGATCGTGCAGACCTTCGCGTTCCAGCATCCGCAGGATCACCATTCCCGCCCCGCTCTCGCCGTCATCGCCCTTGATCGGGGTGCCGTCCGACAGCATCACGGCCCAGCTGTTATGAGTCGCCCTGGCGTATTTCCGCATCCGTTTGAGCCCTTTCAGGAACCCGTCGACCTCCGCGCGCGAGCGCACCACGCCGCCCGAGACCGCGTATTTCGAGCCCCGGTCGGAAACGACATTTTCAAGCTGAAGCATGTTGCCTGTCACCGCATCACACACCGTCACAGGCGCGAATCGACCCGCCGCACCGTTTCCATCCGCGCGGCATTGGGTGGGTGCGTGCCCAGAAAGCGATTTCCCGGATCCGGAATCCGGGCAAAGAATTCGGCCCCGCGCACCGGATCATACCCCGCCTTTCGCGCGATCACCGTGCCCAGCGCGTCGGCCTCGAGTTCGAATTCCTTGGAATAGCTGCGCGCGCCCACCGCCGCGCCCAGGTCCTGCGCGGTTCGCACCCCGCTGGCATCCGCCCCGGTCAGCGCCGCAAGCCCCGCAAAGATCATCGCCCCTGCCGCCGCGTTCTGCTGCTGGCGCGGCAGGTGCCCCGCGATGTGATGCGCCGCCTCGTGGCTCATGACAAAGGCCATTTCGTCGATATTCCGCACATCCGCGATCAACGCCAGCGTAAAGGCCAGAACCGGTCGGCCGTTCTTGTCAAGCGTCTGGAAGGCATTGGGCGGCTGGCCCGGGCGATCATCCACCACGATGAGGAAATCGCAATTGGCCCGCGGCAGCCGCGCCCGGCATTCGCGCTCGGCCACCGGTTCGACCGTCTCCACCACATCGACGAACTGCTTTGCAGCCCTCTGCGCCGAAGGCCGCGCATCGGGGTCTGCGGCGGCGTTCGACATCGGCGATTGCGGCGGCGCCGGGGCCATGCAGCCCGCAAGCCCGACAATCAGAATGAAACCGGCCAGAATACGCATCGCTCGATCCTTGTTGCTGTCTGTGGAACGTGGCCCGCATCCGGCCCTGATCCACCCCCCAGCATGCGAAGGTGATCCCGAATGTGCAACCCGAGCGGCCATCTTCCTCGATTATCCCGGAAACTCAAGGCTTGCACACTGCCGTCGGCGGAATATTGTAGGTGCATGTTTTCCATCGAACACGAATTCGACTCGACCGTCGTCACCCTCGTCGATCAGGGGCCCGCACCCTTGCAGGAGGATGTGATTGTCAACGCCTTTGCCGAATGTGTCACCGTCGAACAATACGATCCACGCATCGACAAGACCCACAAGATCACTCTCTCAATGCAGCAGGTGCGCGACCTCGGTGCGGCACTCAACCTGCCCGAGGGGGTCTATACGCTTCCGCCCAGGAAGTGACGCGCACGACCCGCTTCAATCGACGCGGAAAAGCTTGTCGCGCGCGGTCTGGCCGCGCAGCAGGACCAGCCGGGACTTTGCCACCCCCATCGCCTTGGCCAGCAACTTTTGCACGGCGACATTGGCCTTGCCACTTTCCGGCGCCACGGTGACATGGACCCGGATCGTCCCGGCCTCGTGGGTGATCCGGTTGCGTGACGCCTTGGGCGTGACACGCACCGCGATCTCGGTCCCCGGACGGGCCAGATGGGAAAGGTCGGGATCGGACATGCGCCCGATCTAGATCGCTTTACCCGATCGATCAACACCGCGTCGAGGTTGCATTTTCGCGCCGCCCAAGTCCAAATCCCGGAAAGGATTCGGAAGGGACAGACATGACAACCGGCTTTTTCTGGGATGAGAAATGTTTCTGGCACGGCGGCGGGGCCTATGCGCTTACCCTGCCCGTGGGGGATTTCGTGCAGCCGCTCGTGGCGGGCGGTCTGCCCGAACACCCCGAAACCAAGCGCCGGCTCAAGAACCTGATGGAAGTCACGGGTATAGTGAACGATCTTGCGATGCAGTCCGCCCCGCAGGCCACATGGGGCGATCTGGCGCGCGTGCATCCCGAAAGCTTCCTCACGAAATTCAAGGAAACCTCGGATGCCGGCGGCGGTGAGCTGGGCCTGCGCACCCCGTTCCTCAAGGGCGGGTTCGAGATTGCCGCCCTCTCGACGGGGCTGGCGAAAGAGGCATTGCGCCAGGTGCTCGACGGCGATCTCGAACACGCGTATGCGCTTTCGCGCCCGCCGGGGCATCACTGCCTGCCCGACTGGCCCAACGGGTTTTGCCTGCTCAACAACATCGCTATCGCCATAGAGGCTGCCATCGCCGCCGGCCAGGCCAGCCGCTTTGCCGTTGTCGACTGGGACGTGCATCACGGCAACGGTACCGAAGCAATCTTCTATGACCGAGACGACGTGCTGACGATCTCGGTGCATGAGGAATACAATTATCCCACCGATACCGGCGACATCACCGATCGCGGCACCGGCGCGGGGACTGGCTACAACATGAACATCCCGCTGCCCCCGGGGGCAGGCCACAACACCTATCTCGAAGTGATGGACCGCCTCGTTCTACCGAAACTCGAAGACTATCAGCCCGACGTGATCATCGTCGCCTGCGGGTTTGACGCCTCGACCTTCGATCCGATCGCCCACATGCTGTGCACCCAGGAAACCTATCGCGCGATGACCGCCAGGGTCAGGGATCTTGCCAAGCGCGTCTGCGACGGCAAGCTGGTGATGGTTCACGAAGGCGGCTATTCCGAGGCTTACGTGCCCTTCTGCGGCCACGCGGTGCTCGAGGAATTGTCAGGTTCGACCCGCGCCGCGCCCGACCCGCTGGCCGCCACCGTCGCCAAACGACAGCCCAATGCCCGGCAGCAGGCGTTCTTTTCCGACCTGATCTCGGACTTCGAAAGTGAACTGAGGGGCTGAAAGGCCCGACATCCGACCACCCCCACCGCCAGCGCCTGGCCCGGTATGAATCCCGACGCGAAAGGAACCACCCCATGCCCGCCCCCAACCCGGCTGCGCTCGACTTCCTGCTGAGCCGCCGCTCGCGCCCAGCCAAGACCCTGACCACCCCCGCGCCCACGCGCGACGACCTGATGCCCTTGCTCACCGCCGCCGCACGCAGCCCCGATCATGGCAAGCTCGAGCCGTGGCGCTTCATCGTGATCGAGCGGCCCGCCATGGCGCGGCTCGCCGATCTTGCCGAATCGCGCGCCCGCGCCGAGGGGCAGGCCGACGATGATATCGCCAAGGCCCGGCAACAATTCGACCAGGGCCAGCTTGCCGTCGCCGTGGTCGAGACCCGCAAACCCTCGCCCAAGATCCCCGCCATCGAGCAATCCTATTCCGCTGGTGCGGTGTGTCTGGCCTTGCTCAATGCAGCCCTGGCGGCGGGCTGGGGAGCCAACTGGCTCACTGGTTTCGCCGCCCATGACCGCGGGTTCTGCAGCGCCGGGTTGGGCCTTGGCGAGAACGAAAGCATCGCGGGTTTCATTCACATCGCCACCGAAACCAGCGCCCCGCCCGAGCGACCGCGCCCTGATATCGAGGCAATCACGACATGGCTTTCGGACTGATCCTGTCGAGCTTTGCCCGCGCCCTGGCGCAGATCGGCGACCGCCGGTTCCGCAGGGTCCTGATGATCGGCGTCGCGCTCACGCTTGCGCTGCTGGTCGCGGCCTATGCCGGTTTGCTTTGGCTGGTCGACCTCACCGTCGGCCCGGACGGTTACTTCGACGTGCTGGGCCGGGTCGAATGGCTCAATGACCTGCTATCATGGTCATCACTGTTCGTCATGCTGGTGCTGTCGGTCTTTCTCATGGTGCCCGTGGCCTCGGCCATCACCTCGATGTTTCTCGACGAGGTGGCCCAGGCAGTCGAGGATCGCCATTACCCCCACCTGCCCCACGTGCCGGGCCTTTCCTTCTACGAGGAGTTTCGCGACACGATCAATTTCATGGGCGTTCTGATCGGTGCGAACCTTCTGGCCTTCGTGCTCTACGCGATGTTTCCGCCCGCCGCGCTTTTCATCTTCTGGGGGCTCAACGGCTACCTGCTCGGGCGCGAGTATTTCCAGCTTGCCGCGATGCGCCGTATCGGCCGCGCGGGGGCGAAGGCTCTGCGCAAACGCCACCGCGCAACGGTCTGGGCAGCGGGCGTACTCATGGCGATGCCACTCAGCCTGCCTTTGGTCAATCTCTTCATCCCGATTCTCGGCGCCGCCACCTTCACGCATATCTTTCACGGGTTGAAAGACCGCTGACCCAGCTGCCGACCGGGCCGGGTTCACTCCGCCTGCGACGGCGGCCCCATCCGCCCGAACCAGTCCAGGTCGCGCACCGTGATCGTGCCGGTGATGATGATCCCGGCGATGATCGCCCACAGCACGAAGGCCACGACCGTCGTGATCAGCGCCTTGGCCTTGAGGTGATGCTCGTGCGGGGCGCCCGCCTGGGTGCCGCGCACGATCTGGCCCACGTCGCCCTGGGTCTTGAGGCGGATCGGGATGATGACCAGCAGGGTCAGGAACCACAGAACCGCATATAGCACAAGCGCCGAGGTGACACCCATCAGACCTGCTCCAGCTCGACCAGCGTGCCCTGGAAATCCTTGGGATGCAGGAACAGCACCGGCTTGCCATGCGCGCCGATCTTAGGCTCGCCATCGCCCAGCACCCGCGCTCCCGACGCCTTGAGGTGATCGCGCGCCGCGATGATGTCCTCGACCTCATAACAAACATGGTGAATGCCCCCCGACGGGTTCTTGTCGAGAAAACCCTGGATCGGCGAATTGTCCCCCAGCGGATAGAGCAGTTCGATCTTGGTGTTGGGCAGTTCGATGAAGATCACCGTCACCCCGTGATCGGGTTCGTCCTGCGGCGCGCCCACCTTGGCGCCCAGTGCGCCCGCGTATTGCGCGGCGGCGGTGTCGAGGTCGGGAACGGCAATGGCAACGTGATTCAAACGACCGATCATCGGGCAATCTCCTGGCTGTGGCGCTTGGCCGGTTTGCCTGATCTTATGGGGTGGTGAACCCTGTCACGCAAGCACCTTGCGGATTTTGTCGCAGCCTTAACCTTGCGTTAGGCAAGAGCGCGCCAAGCTCGGACCATCCTCGCTGCCAAAGGAGATCCGACATGGATGAGTTCAACAGCCTCGCCCCGCACAACGTGCCCACCTCGACCCGACCCTTGCTCGGCCTCACCGTTCTCGTGGTCGAGGACAGCCGCTTCGCCTGCGAGGCGATGCGCCTTCTGTGCCTGCGCTCGGGTGCGCGGATCCGCCGGGCCGATTGCCTCGCCTCGGCCCGCCGACATCTTCAGGTCTATCGCCCCTCGATCATCATCGTCGATCTCGGCCTGCCCGACGGGTCCGGGCTCGACCTCATCGAAGAGCTGAACCGCCTCACCCCGCGCATCGGCGTGATTCTGGCCACCAGCGGCGATGACGGGGCCGAGGCCCGGGCCATGGCCGCCGGGGCCGATGGTTTCCTGGCCAAGCCGGTGACACGGATCGCCAGCTTCCAGTCGATGATCCTTGCCCGGATGCCCGCCGACCGCCAGCCCGCCGGCCCCCGGTTGCTGACCGAGGAAGAGGTCCGCCCCGATGCCCTCGCCTATCGCGACGACATGGCCCATGCGGCCGACCTTCTGGGCGACGACCAGAACGACCGCGTGCTTGACTACGTGGCACAGTTCATCGGTGGCGTGGCACGCAGCGCCGATGACGACCAGTTGGAGCGCGCAGCCATTTCACTGGCCGAAACACGCCGCAACGGCACCCCCACCCGCGGCGATATCGCGCGGCTGGCGGGTCTCGTACAAGCCAGGCTCGGCGAACGCATCGCGATATAGCGACGGGTGGCACGGCCTTTGCCAATGCGCCACGACTCGCGGGCGGGATCGCGCTTCCGCGACGCACGCCGCCTGTCTTGCGCTATTCACCCGGCCTGTCAGCGCAGCACCGGGGCCAGGCCGTCGGCCAGCCGATCCCAGACATGGCCCAGGCGCGAGATCTGGCGCAATTGCCGGTGCGCGGCCAGCCAGACGGGTAGGCCGGGAATGGCGATCCCGATGTCGATCTCCTCGACCCCCGGATCGATCCGCGCGACATGGCGCTGACCGAACCCGATGCCACAGCCGGCGCGCAACAATTCCCAGTAGGTCACCTGGTTGTCACAGCGCGTCGAAAACGCATCGCGGGTCAGGTCGAACCCCACGGCCCGCATCCCCCGCAGGATCAGCTCGCTGCGGTCATAGCCGATCAGGTCATGCTGGAGGAGGGCCTCAGGCGACTCTGGCCTTCCGCGCCGCTCAAGGTAGCTGCGCGCAGCGAAGATCCCGATTTCCAACTCGCCCAACCTGCGCGCCACCACGTCAAGCTGCTCGGGGCGATACATCCGCACCGCGATATCCGCCTCGCGAAACAGAAGGTTCTCCGCGCGATCCGATGGCACGAGTTCGAGCTCGATCTCGGGATGGTTGGCCCGGATGCCTGCCATGATCGGTGGCAGGATGTGATGCGCAACCAGCTCCGACGCGGTGATCCGCACCACCCCCGCCATCTCCGCATCATGCCCCGCCGCGTATAGCGCCACATCGCGCATCGCGTCCCGCATGGCCCGCGCGTGAGGCAGGAGTGCCGCCCCATCCTGCGTGAGGTCAAGCCCACGCGGTTGCCGCCTGAACAGGGTCAGACCCGTCTGTTCCTCCATGGCCCTGATCTGCCGACCCAGTGTCGGCTGGCTCACCCCCAGCACCCGGGCCGCTGCGCTGAGCGAACCCGCTTCAGCCACCGCGAGGAAGGCTTGCATCTGCGACCAGTCGATATCGCGAACGGATTTATCCATTCAGTAATGAATATCATATGATCGAAAAACGGCAATTCCCATTCACCATGAGATGGCTAAATTCCTCCCGGACCACGCAATCACAGGAGACCGCAATGCCCGGAACAGCTCTCATACTTGGCGGCTCAGGTCGCTTCGGACGCCACGCCACGCGCGCCTTTCAGGACGCGGGCTGGACCACCCACCAGTTCGACCGCAAGGCCGACAAGCTCGATCGCGCGGCCCGGAATGCCGACGTGATCGTCGCCGCCTGGAACCCCAGCTACGAAGATTGGGCCGATCAGGTTCCCAACCTGCATGCCCGCATCCGCAAGGCCGCGCTGGAAAATGATGCCACGGTGATCCTGCCCGGCAATGTCTATGTCTTCGGCCCCGATACCCCCGCGCCCTGGGGCCCGGACACGGCGCACCGCGCCGGAAACCCGCTGGGCCGCATCCGCCGTGACATGGAAGACGCCTACTGCCGCGACGGTGTGCGCACCATCCTTCTGCGCGCAGGCGATTTCATCGACACGACGGCCTCGGGCAACTGGCTCGACCGGATAATGCTGCCCACGGTTCCCAAGGGCGCGCTCACCTATCCCGGGCGCCCCGACATCCCCCACGCATGGGCCTTTCTTCCCGATCTCACCCGCGCCGCCGTGATGCTGGCCGAACGGCGCGACAGGCTCGCCCGGTTCGAGGATGTCCCCTTCCCCGGTTACACCCTCACCGGTCATGAAATAGCCGCGATCCTCGCCCGCATTCGCGGACACAAGATCCGCGTGAAGCCGATGAAATGGTGGCCGCTGCGTCTTGCCCAGCCGTTCATGCCTTTCATCAGGCACCTTTTCGAAATGCGCTATCTCTGGGACACCCCGCATAGCCTTGACGGCGCGAAATTCGCAGCGCTCCTGCCGGAGTTCACCGCCGCCCCGCCCGAAACGGCCCTTTCAGAACTCCAGGTCGACCCAGACTAGCCGATGACGGCTGGCCTCTCGCGCCAGCGCGTGCCCGTCCTCGCCCGGCGCGGGCCAGAATACGCCCGCCGCCCGCACACGCAAATCCGCCGAGGGCAGCACGTAGTCGACGCGCAGATTGCCCGGATCAGGCCCGGGCCAGTTCACCGTATCCAGCGCCGGGTCTCCCTTGTGTTCGGGGTTGGCCTCGGCGATGGCACCGGCACTTGTCGGCTTCGGGTCCTGAAGGCGCACATCGCCCAGCAGCCCCATGATCGCCTGCTTCAACCCCTCCCCATCCACCGGGTCGAGATTGGCATCGCCGAGGATGATGAAACGCCCATCCGGTGCGGGCCCAAGCGCTCCGTCCATCCAGTGCCGCCACAGCATGATCTCGTCGTGGTTGCGTTTGCCATTGCGATCCTCGGGCCCGTCGAAAACCGGTGGCGTCGCGTGAAACGCCGCCAGCGTCACCTGCCCGCCCGGCGTCTCCACCGGCACGACCCAATGGCCGACCGAAGACAGCCTCTGCACCGCCTTTGCCTCTGGCGAAGGAAAGGGCCGTTTATCCACCTCGGGATACATCGCCCATGGCAACGCCCCCCAGATCAGCCCGCTCAGGTCCGTCACCTCGCCGATCGGCCAGCGCGACAACACCGCCATGCCCCCTTCCCCCGCGAAGCGGCCAAAGCCCTGCGCATCGCCCGCGCCGCCCCGGCGCCCATCTCCGTCCAGGTCGAGATCGGTGGCCCTTCCGCTGTTGGGTCGCCGGGTAAACACATGCTCGAACCGATGACCCGCCGCCGCCACGCGCGCCGTGAGCGCAGAGAGGGCGCGCTCCTCGAGATCAAAGTCGACATCCAGGAGCAACAGCAGATCAGGCCGCACCCGCGCGATGACCTCGGCCACCGCTTCGACCTGTTCATCCCCTTTGAGGATATCGCGCAACAGGAGCCCCGGCCCCTTGCGCGCAAGATCGGCGTGAAAGCTCGCCACGCGAAAGCTTTCGGCCCGCCCCGCGACCGCGAAGACGCAAAGCATGGAAAAGGCGATCAGACCGTTTGGAATCGCTCTTTTTCGTCGCTTTTCGCCTTTGCCCGCGCATCGGCGCGGGCGCGCTTCTCCGCGATCAGGTCCGCCACACGGCTCAGCGCGATGCCACGCATGATCAAGCTTGCGGGAAGGAAGGCCCATGCACTCATCGTCCAGATCAGGGTTTGCGGGTTCTCCATCGTGATCGGGTCGATCAGGCTGGCCGACGCCTTGATGAGCGCCGGAATCAAGAATGGCAACAAAATCCCTAACACAATGTTAAGAGCCGCGTCCCGCCTGAGCCGCCGCATCACGTCGCCGCCTCCGGTCGGGTCGAACATCGGCAGGTTGATCCAGACATTGAACGCCCCTCGACGGGTGGGCCAACCGAACAGGCGCACAAGGCTGAGAAAGACGAAAAGCAACAGGATCGACATCGTATAGGACAGCCCCGCCGCCATCCGCACCGACGCCACCACCGATGCGTCGGCCTCCGCGGGCAGCATCAGCACCACCAGCCGCACGGGCGAATAGGGAAAGTCCATCGCATTGCCCAGGTGCCCACCGAGGCGGGCGGCCAACATCCCGATATCCGTGGGCATCGCCTTGCTGCCGAATATAAGCGACAGCAGAAGGATCGTCAGGAAGAGTGCGCCGAAGCGCAGCCTGTTGAAGGGCGGCGCGAACCGGAACTCGATCATGCTGGGATACTCGCTGAAATACTCAACGAACGTCATGAGAAAGGCAAGAATGGCCACGAGAACGACGATCTGCGTCGTGTCCGAACTGACGTCCTGAAGAAAGAGCGACGGCATTGAAATCATCAATACCATGAGCGCCGCACGCAGGAACGCGCCTGTCATTCGGGATACCACTGCCCCATTCCCTTCAAACTGGCCGGGGCCGGTGCGATGCCGGTCCCTTGTTCCAACTTGATCCCGCTTCTTGTCGCGGGTTGCCTCATTCTCGCCCAATTTTTGCCTTCTTTCGCGTTTCGGCTCAAGACATGGTTAAGAACACGTCAGTATTCAGGCAATTTGAAGGTGCGAGTGGTGCGAGAATGCATCAATAATGGAGCGAAAAAGTGACGGACGTCGGCTGACCTACCAGATATGGTAGGCGGTGCCGTCAATCCTACCAGAGGCCACGGATTTGCCACCGTCCTGCCCCGGATCGGTTGAGTGCCAAGAGCCCCGAAACCGCCCAGATGGAGGGCGGTCCAGGTGATTCTACCATGGCGTGTTCAAACCCAGGGCCGCTCTGCGCTGGCACGCGCTTCGAACGCGTCAATCGCGGCAGCCTTTTCCAGGGTCAGGCCAATATCGTCCAGCCCGTTGATCAGGCAATGCTTGCGATGCGGATCAATCTCGAAACCGAACACCTCGCCATCCGAGGTGGTAACCGTCTGCGCCTCGAGATCGACCTCCATGCGCGCATTGGCCCCCTTCTCGGCATCCGACATCAGGGCATCGACCTGCTCTTGCGGCAACACGATCGGCAGAATGCCGTTCTTGAAACAGTTGTTGTAGAAGATGTCGGCGAAACTGGTCGAGATGATCGCCCTGATCCCGAAATCCGCCAATGCCCAGGGCGCATGTTCACGCGACGAGCCACAGCCGAAATTGTCGCCCGTGACAAGGATCTGCGCCTCGCGATAGGCGGGCTTGTTGAGCACGAAATCGGCGATCTCGTTGCCCTCGCGGTCATAGCGCATCTCGTCAAAGAGGTTCACCCCCAGCCCCGACCGCTTGATCGTCTTGAGGAACTGCTTGGGGATGATCATGTCGGTGTCGATATTGACCAGTGGCAAAGGCGCCGCAATCCCGCTCAGTTTGTCGAATTTTTCCATTTCTACAGCGCTCCTTTCCATACTTCCGTATCGTAGGGCTTCAAAAGCCAGTTAGTAGTCTTCGCCCCGCGTTCTTTTTGAACTGGATAATCCCAACCTTTATCAAAATCAGCACAATCATCTGAGATTTTTGCGTTTCTCGAATTGAGCAGCGGAAGGCCCGTATCAATTTCATCATGAAACTTCTTCAGTAATTTTTGCTCCAACGATCTTTGGAGTAACTTTCCGTTCTCCAAGCCGCTCAAATCGCAGACATAAAATCGAAGGGGAATTGAGCGCAGAATACTTGCAAAATCAAAGAGCTTTCCCGCAAGGTGACTCTTTATCCTTCCATAAACACTCCCACTGCCTACATAAACAATCCGGCTTGAGCGAATATTATAGTCAACCTCAAACCCAGTGCCAACGGCAATGCAGTAACAGCCATACTGGATCGCTTTGACATCCAAACCTTGCTCAAGGCAATCAGAACTGAACTCTTTTGCAAGGCGGCCAACAATTTTATTCTTAATTTTCTGGCTAGTCTTTGCATCAGTACTCCGCTCGATGAGGTCAAACGCGTCAAAACTCAACCCATCAGCAATAAGCTGTGCATCAATCGAGTATCCTCTTTGTACAATCCATTTTACATCGTAGCTCATTCGAATATCTCCCGCACATCCGTCAGATGACCGGTCACAGCCGCCGCCGCGGCCATGGCCGGGCTCATCAGGTGGGTGCGGCCCTTGTAGCCCTGCCGCCCCTCGAAATTGCGGTTCGAGGTCGAGGCACAGCGTTCC
>NZ_JAWLDS010000039.1:0-2014 GCF_041686535.1 Aquicoccus sp.
GATAAACTGCCCTCGGTCGGTGTCGGAGCGCCCCCCCCCCGGACCGGCGCTCGCCCTCGGTGCTTTTGCGGTTTGCCTGCTCCGCCCGCATTGCCTCTCCTCGAACGCCGTCCCGGCAACCCGTGGCGGTCGCGAAGCAGACAGGGCCGCTGTTGACAGGCGGGGCAAGCCTATTTCGTGCCGAACATCCGGTCGCCGGCGTCGCCGAGGCCGGGCACGATATAGCCCTTTTCGTTGAGCCGTTCGTCAAGCGCGGCGGTCACGACGGGCACGTCGGGGTGGGCCTCTTTCATGCGGGCCACACCTTCGGGCGCGGCCAAGAGGCACAGGAAGCGGATATTGGTGGCGCCGGAGCCCTTGAGCAGGTCGATGGCGGCGGCCGAGCTGTTGCCGGTGGCGAGCATCGGATCGACCGCGATCACGAGCCGCTCACCAAGGTGGTCGGGCACCTTGTAGTAGTATTGCACCGGCTGGAGCGTGGCCTCGTCGCGGTAGAGCCCGACGAAACCGACCCGCGCCGAGGGAATGAGTTCGAGCATCCCGTCGAGGAGCCCGTTACCCGCGCGCAGGATCGAGATGAGCGCGAGCTTGCGCCCGGCCAGAACCGGCGCCTCCATCGGGCAGAGCGGGGTGTCGATGGTGCGGGTGGTCATCGGCAATTCGCGCGTGACCTCGTAGGCCAGCAATTGCGAGATCTCGCGCAGGAGCTGGCGGAACACGGCGGTCGAGGTGTCCTTTTGGCGCATCAGGGTCAGCTTGTGCTGGATGAGCGGGTGTTTGACGACGGTGAGGTGGTCTTTCATCTCGATTCCGAACTCCTTCTGCTTCCGGCGCTTCTTTGCTTGTCGCAGAAATCAGCGGCAAGAGGCAATTGCATTCATCCCCCCGGGGTGGCGTGGATAAGCGGTTGCGCGTCGTGAGTGTCAACGGACCCCGAGCGCGTCACAGGAAGCTCTCCCCCGCGCCGCGTTCGGCAAGGCCCAGGTGGTGGGCGACGCTGGCGCCGATATCGGCAAAGGCCACGTGGCCGATCTCGCCCGTGCCCTGCCCGGCGATCAGCACGGGAGCGCGTTCGCGGGTGTGGTCGGTGCCGGTCCAGGTCGGATCGTTGCCGTGATCGGCGGTGACGAGCATCAGGTCGCCGGCCCGGAGACGGGGCAGGAGCCGCGCCAGCTCGGCGTCGAACCATTCGAGCGCGCGGGCGTAACCGGCGACGTCGCGGCGGTGGCCGAAATCGGTGTCGAATTCCACGAAATTGGCAAAGGTGAGCCCGCCGTCCGGGGCGGTGTCGATGAGGTGTTCCAGATGGGTCATGAGCGTGGCGTCACTGCCCTTGAGGTGGTTGGAAACACCGCGCATCGAGAAGATGTCGCCGATCTTGCCCAGTGCGAACGTGGTGCGGCCCGCCGCCTGCGCCCAGTCGAGGAGCGTGGGGGCGGGGGGCGCGATGGCATAGTCGTGGCGGTTCGGGGTGCGGGTGAAATTGCCCGGGTCTCCGACGAAGGGGCGCGCGATGACGCGGCCGACCCGGCGGGCGTGGAAGGCCGGGGCGATGGTGGCGCATAGGTCGAGCAGGCGGTCGAGGCCGAACGTGTCCTCGTGCGCGGCGATCTGGAGCACGCTGTCGGCCGAGGTATAGACGATGGGCCAGCCGGTTTGCATATGCTCTTTGCCATGTTCCGCGATGACCCTGGTGCCCGAGGCGTGCGCGTTGCAGAGCGTGCCGGTCGTTTGCGCGGCATCGCGGATGAGGGCCAAGAGGTTGTCGGGAATGGCGGGTTTCGTGTCGGGAAAATAGTGCCAGTTCCACGGCACCGGCACGCCCGCGATCTCCCAATGACCCGAGGGCGTGTCCTTGCCGGGGCTGGTTTGCGTGGCCGCGCCCCAGAGCCCGTTGGTGGCGGGGGGCAGGTCCGTCTCGAGGCCGGAGGCGAGACGGATCGCGTTGCCAAGGCCCAGGGCCGCGAGGGTCGGGACGTGGAGCGGCCCGGCGCGGCCCCTGTCGGCGCGGCCC
>NZ_JAWLDS010000039.1:2114-24838 GCF_041686535.1 Aquicoccus sp.
CGGCGCGGCCCCTGTCGGCGCGGCCCGCGGCACAGGCCAGCGCGATATGGCCCAGCGTGTTGGCACCGCGATCGGGGGTGGGGCCGTTGAAGAAACGATGCGCGTCCGGTGCGCCGCCGATACCGCAGGAATCCATCACGACGAGGAAGGCGCGCGTCATCCGCCGATCCTCTCGTGGATGAGGGACGGCAGGGTGGGGGCCTCGTCCGCGATGGTGAGCGCGGCCAGGAGCGCCGCCCCGGCGCGGTCGGCATCGGCCTCGCGCGCAGCGTGGATGCGGGCGATGGGCTGGCCGGGATCGACCCATGCGCCCAGTGGCACGAGGTCGGAAAGGCCCACGGCGGGATCGATCACGTCGGTTTCGACCTGCCGTCCGCCGCCCAGACCGACGACGACCAGGCCCAGCGCTTCGCCGTCCCAGGCCGCGACATGGCCCGCGCGGGGGGCTGCGATCTCGCGGATCACGTTGGCCTCGGGCAGAAAGCGCGGCCAGTCCTCGACAAAGCGCAGCGGCCCGCCCTGCGCGGCGATCATGGCGCCGAAGCGGTCGGCGGCGCAGCCGGTGCGGATGGCCCCGTCAATGGCTTCGGCTCCGGCCTCGACATCCCTTGCCAGCCCGGCATCGGCAAGCACCACGCCGCCCAGCACCGCGCAAAGCTGTCGCAGCGGGCCGGGGCGCGCAGTGCCGGTGAGGGCGCGCATCACCTCGGCCACTTCGAGCGCGTTGCCCAGCGAGGGCACCAGCGGCTGGCTCATGTCCGAGAGGATCGCGGAGGTGGGGCACCCGGCGGCATTGGCGGTGTCGACGAGGGCGCGGGCCAGTGCGCGGGCCTCATCGGGGGTCTTCATGAAGGCGCCCGAGCCGGTTTTCACGTCGAGCACCAGCCCGTCCAGCCCGGCGGCGAGTTTCTTGGACAGGATCGAGGCGGTGATGAGATCGAGGCTTTCGACCGTCGCGGTCACGTCGCGGATGGCGTAAAGCCGCTTGTCGGCGGGGGCGATGCCGGCCGAGGCCGAGACGATGGCGGCCCCGGCCATGTCCACCGCGCGGCGCAGCGCGGATTCGTCGAGATCGGTGCGCAGGCCGGGAATCGCCTCGATCTTGTCGAGCGTGCCGCCGGTATGGCCCAGCCCGCGCCCCGAGATCATCGGCACCGCCGCGCCGCAGGCGGCGAGCGCGGGCGCGAGCACGAGGCTCACGCAATCGCCGATCCCGCCGGTCGAATGCTTGTCGAGCACCGGGCGATCCAGATCCCAGCGCAGCACGTCGCCGCTGTCGCGCATGGCCAGCGTGAGCGCGACGCGCCCCTCCTCGGAGAGGCCGCCCAGCAGGACCGCCATGGCAAAGGCCCCGGCCTGCGCATCCGAGACGGCGTGATCGGCCAGCCCCTGCGCGAACCAGCGCAATTCCTCCGCCGACGGGGTGTCGCCGTCGCGCAATTCGGCAATGATACGTCTTGCGTCCATCAGCGGTCCCTCTCCGCGACCCGTCAGCGGATCGTGTGTCCTCGATCGAAGGCGTCGGGCAGAAGCTCGGCCATGGTCATGGTGCGCTCGACCCCGTCGAGATTGGCCATGGTCACGGGCATATCCGGGCCGGCGGCGAACTCGGCCAGTTTCTGGCGACAGCCTCCACAGGGCGTGATCGGCGCGGGGCTGTCGGCGATGACATAGGCGGCGGTGATCCGGGTCTGCCCCGCGGCGACCATGGCGGCGATGGCCCCGGCCTCGGCGCAGGTGCCCTCGGGATAGGATACGTTCTCGACGTTGCAGCCGGCATGGATGCTGCCATCCGCGGCTTGTATCGCCGCGCCGACCTTGAAGCCGGAATAGGGCGCATGGGCGTGCTCGCGCACGGCCCGGGCCGTTTCAGACAATGACATGGCCGCCTCTCCTCTTGCCTTGGAGACCATGTTCCGCGTCCCGCGGGCCGGATGCAAGGGGCACGTTGCCCCCGCGGGTCAGACGGCGGAGACCCGATCCTTGCTGTCCCATGTTCCGGCATTCGACAGGATCAGGTCGGGATCGACATAGGCCGCGCGCAGGAGCTTTTCATAAAGCGCGCCCTCTTGCGCGCGGTCGAGCGGTTGATCTGCGCCCGACACGATCATCAACGCCTCTTTCAGCGCATCGACCGTGCCGGAGCCTTCGTCGAATTGGGCCTTCTTGCGCCAGACGAGATCGTCTGGCAGCAGGTCGGCACAAGCCTTGCGCAGGATCCACTTCTCGGTGGTGGGGCCGGTGCTTTCGACCGCGTCCGGGTCGGTGCGGCGCAGTTTCAGCGTGGCCGGAATGGACTGCGCGAAATCGATCAGGTCGCGATCGAGGAAGGGCGTGCGCGCCTCGAGGCTCTCGGCCATGGTCACCCGGTCCACCCGCTGCAGGTTGATGTTGTGCATCGCGTTGAGACTTCGGGTCAGTTCCTCGGCCAGCTCGCGGGGGTGATCGACATAATCGTGGTGATAGGTGTAGCCCGCGAAAAGCTCGTCGGCGCCTTCGCCGGTCAGCACGGCCTTGACGTGCCTGACCGCGAGTTTGGCGGCGAAATGCGTCGGCACGGCAGAGCGCACGAGATCGACATCCGCGCTTTCGAGGTGATAGATCACATGCGGCAGGACATCGGCCAGATCCCGGGCGGTAAAGGCATGTTCATGATGGTCCGACCCGATATGCGCGGCCACCTCGCGCGCGGCGATGAGGTCGGGGCTGCCCTCGGTGCCGACCGAGAAGGTCTTGAGCGGGGTCTTGCGCTGGCGCGCGGCAATCGCGGCGATGATCGAACTGTCGAGGCCGCCGGAGAGGAAACTGCCCACCTCCACATCGGCCACCATCCATTTCGAAACCGCGTCTTCCAGCACGAGCCGCAATTCCCGCGCCGTGGCCTCGATATCGAGCCCTTCCTCGGGCTCGGCCGCGCCGTGGGGCGTGCGATACCAGCGGCGCATCCCGTCGATGCTGTCGAACATGCAGCCGGGTTCGATCGCCTCGACGGAATCGTATGCCAGCCCGTCGAACGCCTTGAGCTCGGAGGCGAACGCCATGCCTTCGCCGATCCGGGCCAGATAGAGCGGCTTGATCCCCAACGGGTCGCGCGCCGCGATGATGCGGTTCTTCGTCGCCAGGACGAAAGCGAACATCCCGTCCAGCCGCGACACCCAGCGCAGTTGACCCGCACGGAAAAGATGCAGGATCGCCTCGCTGTCGCTCGCGGTTTCGAAGGCGGATTCGCCCAGGATCGCGCGCAGGTCGGCGTGGTTGTAGATCTCGCCATTGGCGACGAGCAGGTCGCGGTCCTGGTATATCGGTTGTTGCCCGTCCTCGGGACCGATGATCGACAGCCGGCAATGGGCCATGATCACCGGCGCCCCCTGCCCCTTGACCACCTCGACCGCATCAGGGCCGCGGTGGGAAATTTTCTCGATCATCGAGGCGGCAAGCGCCGGGTCCCCGATATTGTACAGACAGACAAAGCCACACATGGCAGGTTTCAAGCCTTTTCAGTTTTCATTCCGATCCTTCGCACAGGACGAACGCGCCGCATGACAGGGATGCGGGCGGCGTATACGCTGATATGTGCTGGACCGATCGTGTGACCAACCTATGGGCATTTCAGACATTCGCAAGCCAAATACGACCGGGTATGTCGCAAAAGCGACAGTCACGGCCTGTTTTCCGGCGGCTCGCGGTTTTCGGCTTTCAAGGAAACAGCCTTTTGCAATTCGCGGATGCGCGGGTTTACATAACAGTTTAACGTTGAACTAAATCGCATGAGGGCAGAGAGATGACCGACAGCACCAAGCAGACGCTGCGCGAGGCGGCACTGTTCTATCATGAGCATCCCAAACCGGGGAAGCTGGAGGTCCGTGCGACCAAGCCCTTGGCCAATGGCCGCGACCTGGCCCGTGCCTATTCGCCCGGCGTCGCCGAGGCGAGCCTCGAGATCAAGGCAGACCCGGCCAACGCCGCGCGCTACACCGCGCGCGCCAACCTGGTGGGCGTGGTGTCGAACGGCACCGCCGTTCTTGGGCTGGGCGATATCGGGGCGCTGGCCAGCAAGCCGGTGATGGAGGGCAAGGCGGTCCTGTTCAAGAAATTCGCCGGGATCGACTGTTTCGACATAGAGGTGAATGAATCCGATCCCGAGAAGCTGGCCGATATCGTCTGTGCGCTGGAGCCGACATTCGGCGCGATCAACCTCGAGGACATCAAGGCGCCGGATTGTTTCATCGTGGAGAAACTGTGCCGCGAGCGGATAAACATCCCCGTCTTTCACGACGATCAGCATGGCACCGCGATCGTGGTCGGCGCGGCGGCCACGAATGCGCTTTACGTGGCGGACAAGCGGTTCGACGAGATCAAGGTCGTCAGCACCGGCGGCGGGGCGGCGGGGATTGCCTGCCTCAACATGCTTCTGAAGCTGGGCGTGAAGCGCGAGAACGTGTGGCTGTGCGATATTCACGGGCTGGTCCACGAAGGGCGCGAGGTGGACATGAACCCGCAAAAGGCGGCTTATGCGCAGGCCAGCGATCTGCGCACGCTGGAGGAGGTGATCGGGGGGGCGGATCTGTTCCTAGGGTTGAGCGGGCCGGGCGTTCTGACCCCCGAGCAGGTCGCGAAGATGGCGCCGCGGCCGATCATCTTCGCGCTGGCCAACCCGACGCCGGAGATCCTGCCCGACGCGGTGAAATCGGTCGCGCCGGATGCGATCATTGCCACCGGGCGCAGCGATTTTCCCAACCAGGTCAACAACGTGCTGTGTTTCCCGTTCATCTTTCGCGGGGCCCTCGACGTGGGCGCGACCGAGATCAACGACGCGATGCAGATCGCCTGTATCGAAGGGATCGCGGCGTTGGCGCGGGCCACGACGAGCGCCGAGGCCGCGGCGGCTTATCAGGGCGAACAGATGACATTCGGGCCCGATTACCTGATCCCCAAGCCGTTCGACCCGCGCCTCGTGGCAGTGGTTTCGAGCGCGGTGGCCAGGGCGGCGATGGAAAGCGGCGTGGCGACACGCCCGATCGAGAACCTCGAGGAGTATCGCGCCCAGCTCAATCAAAGCGTGTTCAAGTCGGCGCTCTTGATGCGGCCGGTGTTCGATGCCGCGCGCACCGCCGCGCGCCGGATCGTGTTTGCCGAGGGCGAGGACGAGCGCGTGTTGCGCGCGGCGCAGGCGATCCTGGAGGACACCACCGAGACGCCGATCCTGATCGGGCGGCCCGACGTGATCGAGCGACGCTGCAAGCGCGCGGGGCTGACCATCCGGCCCGGGCAGGATGTGGATATCGTGAACCCCGAGAACGACCCGCGCTATCGCGATTACTGGCAGAGCTATCACCAGATCATGGCGCGGCGGGGCGTGACGCCCGATATCGCCAAGGCGGTGCTGCGCACCAACAGCACCGCCATCGGCGCGGTGATGGTGCATCGCGGCGAGGCCGACAGCCTGATCTGCGGGACGTTCGGGGAATATCGCTGGCATCTCAATTACGTCAGCCAGGTTCTGGCGCAGGACGGGCTGCGCCCGCACGGGGCGCTTTCCATGATGATCCTCGAAGAGGGGCCGCTTTTCATCGCCGACACCCATGTCTGGACCCTGCCCACGCCAGAACAGATCGCCGAGGTGGCCATCGGCGCGGCGCGACATGTGCGGCGGTTCGGGCTTGAGCCGAAGCTGGCGCTGTGTTCGCAATCGCAATTCGGCAACCAGGCCGAAGGATCGGGGCAGCGCCTGCGTGCGGCGATCGAGATCCTCGACAGCGAGCCGCGCAATTTCGCCTATGAGGGCGAGATGAACGTGGACACGGCGCTCGACCCCGAATTGCGCGAACGGCTGTTGCCGGGCGGGCGGCTCAAGGGGGTGGCCAATGTGCTCATTTTCGGCCATGCCGACGCGGCCTCTGGCGTGCGCAACATTCTCAAGATGAAGGCCGAGGGCCTTGAGGTCGGGCCGATCCTGATGGGGATGGGCAATCGCGCGCACGTGGTCTCGCCGGGGATCACGCCGCGGGGATTGCTGAACATGGCGGCGATCGCGGGCACGCCGGTGGCGCATTACGGTTGAGGTGCCGCCGGGGCAGGACTTCTCCCCGGCGGTGCCGGTTTCAGGCAGGCATCATTTCTTGGTGGGTTTGGTGCCGGGTTTGGCCGGCTTCTGCTTCTGGTCGCCCATGGCAACAGGACCTTGTGAAATACGGGGGCGGCACCGCGCCGCGCCCTGAACCCATTCATAACACGGGCGGGGCCGTGCTTCTGCTGCGTTTTCGACATGCCGCATGTCGAAAACATGCGTGCGAATCCCCCGCCAAGGGCGCGCGCTGCCCGTGGCGGCAGGGTTTTCAGATTTGCAGATCGGCGGAAACTTTCTGCAAAGACGCCGGAAAAGCGGGGCATTTGCAAAAGTTTGCAGGAATCGGCGCGCGATCTGCAAGTTTATAGCGTTTCGGGAAAAACTGAATCGCAAATACCCTGCCGCGATTCGCGCTCTCGGGACATTTGCGATACATGAAGCTTCAGGTATTTCCCGAAACGCATATTTGCGCCAATGTGACGCTGCGTCGGCCAACGGGCTTGCCCGGACGGGCGGGCAGGGCGTAACACTTCGACAAGAGCGAGGAGGAGTCTTCCATGGGATACAGAGACGTTTACGCCGCCTGGAAAGCCGACCCCGAAGGGTTCTGGATGGAGGCCGCGCAGGCCATCGACTGGGACCGCAAGCCCACCAAGGCGCTGTTCGAGAAGGGCAACGACCTTTACGAATGGTTTTCCGACGGGCTGTGCAACACCTGCTGGAACGCGGTGGATCGCCATGTCGCGGGCGGGCGCGGCGATCAGGCAGCGATCATTCATGACAGCCCGATTACCGGCCGAAAGGAAGAGATCACGTTTGCCGCGTTGCAGGACCGGGTGGCGCGGCTGGCGGGGGTCCTGCGCGCCAAGGGCATCGAAAAGGGCGACCGGGTGGTGATCTACATGCCGATGGTGCCGCAGGCGGTCGAGGCGATGCTGGCCTGTGGTCGGATCGGGGCGATCCATTCGGTGGTATTCGGCGGGTTCGCGGCCAACGAACTGGCGGTGAGGATCGACGATGCGCAGCCCAGGGCGATCATCGCCGGGTCGTGCGGGTTGGAGCCGGGCAGGGTCGTGAAATACAAGCCGCTTCTTGACGGCGCGATCGAGTTGTCACGGCACAAGCCCGAGTTCTGCCTGATCTTTCAGCGCGAAGAAGAGCGTGCGGAGTTGATCCCGGGCCGGGATTTCGACTGGGCCGAGGAAGTGGCCGGGGCCGAGCCGGTGGATTGCGTGCCGGTGGAGGGCAATCACCCCTCCTACATCCTTTACACCAGCGGAACGACCGGCCAGCCCAAGGGCGTGATCCGGCACACGGGCGGGCAGCTCGTGGCGCTGAACTGGACGATGAAGAACATCTACAACGTCGATCCGGGTGACGTGTTCTGGGCGGCGTCGGATGTGGGCTGGGTCGTGGGGCACAGCTATATCGTCTATGCGCCGCTCATTCACGGGAACACCACCATCGTGTTCGAGGGCAAGCCGGTGGGCACACCCGATGCGGGCACGTTCTGGCGGGTGATCGAAGAGCACAAGGTCAGGAGTTTCTTCACCGCGCCGACCGCGTTCCGGGCGGTCAAACGCGAGGACCCCAAGGGCGAGTTCCTCAAGAAATACGACCTGAGCGGATTGAACGCGATCTACCTGGCCGGTGAGCGCGCCGACCCGGACACCATCGTCTGGACGCAGGAGATGACCGGCAAGCCGGTCTATGACCATTGGTGGCAGACCGAAACCGGCTGGACCATCGCCGGCAACCCGGTGGGGATCGAGCCGCTTCCGGTCAAGCTGGGATCGCCCACGGTGGCGATGCCGGGCTATGACGTGCAGATCCTGGGCGAGGACGGCCACCCGTTGCCGGCGGGCAAGCTGGGCGCGATCGCGATCAAGCTGCCGCTGCCGCCCGGAACCTTGCCGAACCTGTGGAATGCCGAGGACCGGTTCCGCAAGAGCTATCTTTCGCATTTCCCGGGCTATTACGAGACCGGCGACGCGGGGATGATCGACGAGGACGGATACCTCTATATCATGGCGCGCACCGACGACGTGATCAACGTGGCGGGGCATCGCCTTTCGACCGGGGGGATGGAGGAGGTTCTGGCCAGCCACCCGGACGTGGCCGAATGCGCGGTGATCGGGGTGGCCGATGAGCTCAAGGGGCAGGCGCCGGTGGGGTTCCTGTGCCTGTCGAAAGGCGTGAACCGGCCGCATGAGGAGATCGTCGCCGAGGTCGTGAAACTGGTGCGCGATCAGATCGGCCCGGTGGCGGCGTTCAAGACGGCGGTGGTGGTGGACCGGCTGCCCAAGACGCGCTCGGGCAAGATCCTGCGGGCGACGATGGTGTCGATTGCCGATGGCGGGGAATGGAAGATCCCCGCGACGATCGACGATCCCGCCATCCTTGACGAGATCAAGGAGGCGTTGCAGGGGGTCGGCTACGCGAAATAGCGCGCGGCCGTGTTTGATCGAATGTGCCCCGCCCGGAACAGCGGCGAAGCCGCCCGTGCGGCACTTGGCCGGGGCCATGTGCCAACCTGCGCCGGGCGCTGCGCGGACCTGACCTGTCCTGCTTGGCGTCGGTCGCAACAGGCTGCGGCACACCCTGTTGACGCTTGACCCCGGCGGGGGCATGGGCTCCTCTTGCCAGGGCAGAGGAGGCGCCCATGAGCACATCACGTATTTCCGGTTTTCACAATCTCACCCGCGCGGAGCGGCTGGCCAGGGTGGCCGAGATGTCCGGCCTCGATGCGGCGCAGGTAGCGCATCTGGAGGCGGCGGCGGCGCATGACGGTGATCTCGCCGATCACCTGAGCGAGAACGTGATCTCGGTGATGGCGGTGCCGCTGGGGGTGGCGACCAACCTGATCGTGGACGGCGCCGACGTGCTGGTGCCGATGGCGAGCGAGGAAAGCTCGGTCGTGGCGGCGGTTTGCAACGGGGCGCGGGCCTGTCGCGAGGCGGGCGGTGTCGTGACCGAGGCCGACGATCCCTGCATGATCGCGCAGGTGCAGGTGACGGGGCTTACCGATCCCGAGGCGGCGCGCGCGGCGGTTCTGGGCCACAAACAGTCGATCGCGGCGGAATGCGACGGGTGCGACCCGATGCTGGTCAGGCTGGGCGGCGGGTTTCGTGATGTCGAGGCGCGGATCGCCGGGCCGTACCTCGTGGTGCATCTCATTGTCGATGTGCGCGACGCGATGGGGGCCAACGCGGTCAACACCATGGCCGAGCGGCTGGCGCCGATGATCGAGGGCTGGACCGGGGGCAAGGTGGGATTGCGCATACTCTCGAATCTGGCCGACCGGCGGCTGGTGCGGGCGCGGGCAAGATGGCCTGCCGCGGAAATAGGGGCCGAGACGGTCGAGGGGATCGTGAACGCATGGGATTTCGCCGCGCATGACCCCTATCGCGCGGCAACGCACAACAAGGGGATCATGAACGGGGTCGCGGCGGTGGCGCTGGCCACGGGCAATGACACGCGCGCGCTGGAGGCCGGTGCTCATGCCTTCGCGGCAAAAGATGGCTACGGGCCGCTCACGCGCTACTGGATCGAGGGCGGCGATCTTTCGGGCGAGATCGAGATGCCGATGCCGGTGGGGATCGTCGGCGGGGCGACGCGCGCGCATCCCACGGCGCAGGCGAGCCTGCGGATCATGGGGGTGAAAACGGCCGACCGGCTGGCGCGGGTGATGGCGGCGGTGGGGCTGGTGCAGAACTTCTCGGCGCTCAGGGCGCTGGCGACGGAAGGCATTCAGCGCGGCCATATGGGGTTGCATGCGCGCAACGTGGCGATCGCGGCGGGGGCCGCCGGCGACGAGATCGACCGGGTCGCGGGCGAGATGATCGCGCGGGGCGAGATCCGCGAGGACGTGGCGCGCGGAATCCTCGGGTGAGCGGGGCGAATGCTGCGCGAAGGCCGCGATGGCGGCCGGGTCAGATGAATTGTTCGCGGATCAGGCGCTCCTCCAGACCGTGCCCCGGATCGAAAAGCAGGCGATGACAGACCGAGGGGTCCGACTGGATCTCGACCGTTTCGACATAGAGCACCGAGCGCGAATCCGCGTCCGCCATGACCGGGCGCTTGTCGGGTTGCAGCACGTCGATGCGCACATGCCCCGTCTTGGGCAAGAGCGCACCGCGCCAGCGCCGGGGGCGAAAGGGCGCGATGGCGGTCAGCGCCAGCACCTCGGACCCGATCGGCAGGATCGGCCCGTGCGCCGAATAGTTGTAGGCGGTCGAGCCGGCGGGCGTGGCGACCAGCGCGCCGTCGCAGACCAGTTCCTCCATCCGCACCTTGCCATCGATGGTGATGCGCAGCTTGGCCGCTTGCGGGCCCATGCGCAAAAGCGAGACCTCGTTGATGGCCAGCGCCTCGTGCACCGTGCCGTCGCCACGGGTGGCACGCATCGAAAGCGGGTTGATCACCGTTTCCTCGGCCGCCATGAGGCGTTCGGGCAGGTTGGCCTCGGAATACTCGTTCATCAGGAAACCGATGGTGCCGCGATTCATGCCATAGACCGGGGCCGGGTTGCCCTGGGTTCGGTGCAGCGTGTGCAGCATGAACCCGTCGCCACCCAGTGCCACGATCACGTCGGCCCCGTCTTCGGGCGCGTTGCCATAGCGGCTGACCAGGGCCGCGTGGGCGGTCTGGGCCACCGGGGCGTCGGAGGCGGTAAAGGCGATCTTGGTTTCGCGTGCGGCCATGGTTTCCATCTGTGCCGTTCGGTCGGATCGGGCTGTCGCGGTTTCCACCTGCACGATCGGTGCCGCGCTGGCAAGCGGAATGGTCGTTTTGTCCCCTTTCCGACCCGGCCGCAATGGATTAGGAAAACGCCCAACACCCACGCGCCAACAGACAAGTGACGGAGACCCAGCCCATGCCGAACCCCGGCTTTTTCACCGAAGACCTGGCCAGCCGCGATCCCGAGATCTTCGATGCGATCGACAAGGAGCTGGGCCGCCAGCGCGACGAGATCGAGCTGATCGCGTCGGAAAACATCGTGAGCCGCGCCGTGATGGAGGCGCAGGGCTCGGTGATGACCAACAAGTATGCCGAGGGCTATCCGGGCCGGCGCTATTACGGCGGCTGCCAGTTCGTCGATATCGCCGAAACCCTTGCCATCGCGCGGGCGAAAGAGCTGTTCGGCTGCGGATTCGCCAACGTGCAGCCCAATTCCGGAAGCCAGGCCAACCAGGGCGTGTTCACCGCACTTCTGAAACCGGGCGATACGATCCTGGGGATGTCGCTGGACGCGGGCGGCCACCTCACCCATGGCGCGGCGCCCAACCAGTCGGGCAAATGGTTCAACGCGGTGCAATACGGCGTGCGCAAACAGGACAACATGCTCGATTACGACCAGGTCGAGGCGCTTGCGAAAGAGCATCAGCCGAAACTGGTCATCGCGGGCGGCTCGGCCATCCCGCGGCAGATCGACTTTGCCCGGATGCGCGAGATCGCCGACATGGTGGGTGCCTGGCTGCACGTGGACATGGCGCATTTCGCCGGGCTGGTGGCGGCCGGTGAGCATCCCTCGCCCTTTCCCCATGCGCATGTCGCCACCACCACCACGCACAAGACCCTGCGCGGTCCGCGTGGCGGCATGATCCTGACCGATGACGAGGCGCTGGCGAAGAAATTCAACTCCGCCATCTTCCCCGGCATCCAGGGCGGGCCGCTGATGCATGTGATCGCGGCCAAGGCGGTGGCCTTCGGCGAGGCGCTGCGCCCCGAGTTCAAGTCCTATGCCCGGCAGGTCATCGCCAACGCGCAGGCGCTTTCGGACCAGCTCATCAAGGGCGGGCTCGACACGGTGACCCACGGCACCGACACCCATGTGGTGCTGGTCGATCTGCGACCCAAGGGCGTGAAGGGCAACGCCACCGAGAAGGCGCTGGGCCGGGCGCATATCACCTGCAACAAGAACGGCGTGCCGTTCGACCCGGAAAAGCCGACCGTGACCAGCGGCATCCGCCTGGGTTCCCCCGCCGGCACCACCCGCGGCTTCGGTGAGGCCGAGTTCCGCCAGATCGCGGACTGGATCATCGAGGTGGTGGACGGGCTGGCCGCCAATGGCGAGGACGGCAACGGTGCGGTCGAGGACAAGGTCAAGGCCGAGGTGGCCGCGCTTTGTGCGCGTTTTCCGATCTATCCCGGGCTCTAGCATACGGATCGTTCCGGCAGGGCGAGGCAGGAAACGGTTGTCCGCTTCATCTTGCCGGAAATACTCTGGGGGTGAATGCGGCGCAGCCGCAGAGGGGGCAAAGCCCCCTGCCGGCCCCCGACATACCCGATTTGTCCGACCCTGACGGAGATCATGCCATGCCCCTCATTTCAGACGACCTCCTTATCCGGATTCGCGCGCGTTTCGCGCATGTCGAGACCTGCCCTTTCCAGGGCGAGCGGGTGTTTTTCGAGAACGCGGGCGGGGCGCTGACGCTCAAGTCGGTGGTCGAGACATCCGGATTCTATTCCGCCATTCCCGACAACCAGGGCCGCGACAACCCGGCCAGCCATGCGCTTGTCGATGTGATCGCACGGGCGCGCGCGGACATGCGCGACCTTATGAATATCGACGAGGGCCAGTTCTTTGTGGGGGAAAGCGGGACCGAGCTGCTGTTCCGGCTGATCTCGGCGGCCTGCCTGGCCGCGGGCGAGGGCCGCGTTCTCGGTTCGACGCTCGAACATCCGGCCAGCCGCAGTGCCGCGGCGCGCTGGGCCGGGGCGGCGGGGATGGAGCATGTGCTGGTCGCGCATGACGATGCCACGGGAACGGTGGGGGTGGAGCATTACGCGCCCGAGATCACCCCCGATACGGCGGTGGCCACGATCCTTCACACCTCGCCGGTGACAGGGATGGGGGTGGACGTGGCCGCGATCGCCGGGGCGATCCGCGCGGTCAGCCCGGAGTGTTTCATCATCGTCGATGGCATCCAGCACGCAGCGCATGGGCGGATCGACCTTTCGGAGCTTGATGTCGATGGTTACGTGATCTCGCCCTACAAGATGTTCTCGCGCCATGGTTACGGGTTGGCGTGGCTCTCGCCCCGGCTCGAGGCGGTGCCGCATGACAGCCTGTTGAACGGGCCTGCGAAGAACTGGGAACTGGGCACGCGCGATACCGGCGCTTATGCGACGTTTTCGGACGTGGTGGCCTATCTCGACTGGCTGGGTGGTGAGGTCTCGGACGCGGGTGAGAGGCGGGCGCGCATCCGTGCGGCAGGGGCGGCGATCCATGAGCATGAAAAGCGTCTGACCGATGCGATGATCCATGGCACCGGCAACCTGCCCGGGCTGGCGCAGATGCCGGGCGTCACGCTGATCGGGGGCGTGGACAACCCGGCGCGCGAGGGGCTGGTGTCATTGGCGGTGCAGGGGGTCGATCCGGCCAAGGTGGTAGCGCGGCTCAATGCCGAAGGGGTGCGCACCCATCTGCGCAAGGCCGATCACTACTCGGGCAACGTGCTCGACCCGCTGGGCATGGCGGGCTGTGTGCGGGTGTCGATGTGCCATTACAATTCGCTGCCGGAAGTGGCACGCTTTCTGGCGATGATGCAGGAGATCGCCGCCTGACCGGGCCGAACGGGATGTGCCACGCGCCACCGGCCAGGGATCACCGCGGTTGCAGGTGGTCACGAAATTCCGCGATCACCTGTTCATAGACCGGGCGCTTGAAGGGCACGATCTGCGCGAGCACTTCGTCGGGGGGAAGCCAGCGCCATTGGGAGAATTCCTGATGGTCGTCGGCGTCGATCCGCACCTGGTCGTCGGTTCCGTGAAAGCGCAGGAGGAACCATTTCTGTTCCTGCCCCTTGTAGCGCCCGTTCCAGATGCGCGGCACGATGTCGTGGGGCAGGTCATAGGCGATCCAGCCCTCGGTTTCCGCCTCGACCGTGACCAGGTCGCGCGGGACGCCGGTTTCCTCTTCGAGCTCGCGCAAGGCAGCCTCGCGCGGGTCTTCGCCCGCGTCGATGCCGCCCTGCGGCATCTGCCAAGCGGGCACGTCGCTGTCCGTGCGCTGCCCGACGAAGACCTGTCCGGCCCGGTTGACGAGCATCACGCCCACGTTGCGCCGATAGGGCAGGGCGGCGATGTCCTGGGGGGTCATGGCCTGTCCCCCCACGGATCAGTCGGCCGGAGCAAACTTGGTGAGGCCCTGGATGATGTCGAGCGCATAGGCCAGCTGGTAGTCCTCTTCGCGCAGCTTGGCGGCGGCCTCGGCACGGGCGCGGTCCTCTTCGATCAGGCGGATCTCCTCGTCGCTGAGCGAATCGTTGTTGAGCCGGCCCCGCAGGTCAGCCTCGGAGCGGGAGCGCGGGGTCGGTGCCGCCTCGTCCTCTTCGCTGGCCGGGTTGCGCCGCGGCTGGGCCACGATAATGTCGGGCGAGACGCCCAGCGCCTGGATCGAACGTCCCGAGGGCGTGTAATAGCGCGCTGTGGTGAGGCGCATCGCGCCGTCTCCGCGCAGCGGCATGACGGTCTGGACCGAGCCCTTTCCGAAGCTCTTGGTGCCCACCACGATGGCGCGGCGGTGATCCTGAAGCGCGCCGGCGACGATCTCGGAGGCCGATGCGGACCCGCCATTGATCAGCACGACGATCGGCTTGCCCTGCGTCAGGTCGCCCTCGGTGGCGTTGTAGCGGTCTCCATCCTCGGGGTTGCGTCCGCGGGTCGAGACGATTTCCCCCGAATTGAGAAAGGCGTCAGAGACCTTGATCGCCTGGGTCAGCAATCCGCCCGGATTGTTGCGCAGGTCGAGCACGAACCCGTCCACGTTGTCGATGCCGCCGGCTTCCTCGATTTCCTTTTCGATGCCCGAGGCTAGGTTCGGGAAGGTCTGGTTGTTGAAGGTGGTGACGCGCAGGACAACGCTGTCACCCTCGATGCGGGTGCGCACGGCGGTCAGCTTGATCGTGTCGCGGATGATCGACACGTCAAACGGTTCTTCGTTACCTTCCCGGACGATGGTGACGACGATCTCGCTGCCTGCCGGGCCGCGCATCTTCTCGACCGTTTCGTCGAGCGTGTAGCCCAGCACGGATTCGCCATCGACATGGGTGATGAAGTCGCCCGCCTCGATCCCGGCCTCGTCGGCGGGTGTGCCGTCGATGGGAGAGACGACCTTGACGAAACCGTCTTCCTGCGTGACCTCGATGCCGAGGCCGCCGAACTCGCCGCGCGTCTGGACGCGCATGTCGTCGGCGTCCTCGGGCGAGAGATAGCTGGAATGCGGATCGAGCGAAGTCAGCATGCCGTTGATGGCGGCCTCGATCAGGTCGGCCTCGTCCACCTCTTCGACATATTGACCACGGATCCGTTCGAAGATGTCGCCGAAGAGGTCGAGTTGTTCATAGACATTGCGGGTCTTTTCCGCCTCTTGCGCGAGCAGCGGTGCGGCCACCTGTGTCGTGACGATTGCGCCGGCCACGATGCCGGCGGATGCGGCCATGAGGAATTTCTTCATCTCTCGTCCATCCTATCTGATGCGAAACCACGTCTCCGGATCTACCGGCTCATTGTCTTCCCGCACCTCTATATAGAGCGTTTCCGATCGGTCAGTTCCAGCCCCTTCGGCGGATTGTTGCAGGATTGCGCCGATCTCGGGGTCGGTCCCCCCCATGAGGCCGATCGGCGATCCGGCGGGCAGCACCTGCCCGACGTCACCATAAACCACGTCAAGCCCCGCGACCACAAGCAGAAGCCCGGATTGCGGTTCGAGAATCATCACATTTCCGTAGTCGAGAAGCTGCCCGTGGTAGCGAATGGTCGCCGCCGCGGGGGTCGAAACCAGGGCGCGTGGCCGGGTCGCCACGACGATGCCGGGACGGCGTATGCCCGCTGCGTCGGCCTCGCCCGCGCGACGCAGCACGCGGCCCTGCACGGGCAGGGAAAGCTCACCCTTGCGGTGGGAGATGTCCGGCAGGCTTCCCTCTGACTCATCGACCGCGATGTCGGCCAGACCGGAGGCGAAGCCTTCGAGCGTTTCAGCCGAGCTGATGAGCAGCGCGATGCGGATCGGATCCGCGGTGAACCGACGCGGCAACGGGTCGCGATCGGCCACGGCCTGCGAGAGGGCGGCCCGGGCCTCCTGCACGCCGGTCAGCCCGTCTTCGAGCGTGGCCGCGGCGTCGGCCTGAAGCTCGCGCAGCACGCGCATTTCCTCGAGCTTTTCGCGCAAGGTCTCTGCGCGGGCGTTGAGGGCGGGGGTCACATCCGTCATGATCATTCCCGAACGCGCGGTGCCGGTGGGGCCGGCCGGGTGCAAGAGCAGCGCCGGGGCGGGCGCCTGGCCCAGGGTTTGCAGCACGCCGAGAAGCTGTGCGATCTCGTTCTCGCGGATGGCGAGGTCGCGGCTCAGCGCCTGTTCGCGGATCGTCGCCTGGCGCAGCCCTTCGCGCATCGCCTGAAGCCCGTCCTCGAATGCGCGCACGGTTTCGGTCAGCGCCTTGACACGGTCGCGCGCCTTCTCGGCCTCATCAAGGGCGGTCATCGCCCGATCAAGCCGGTCGGCCGCCGCCTGCGCCGCCGCGGCAGGGTCGGGATCGGCAAGCTGTGCGGCGCCTTCATCGACCGACAAGAGGCCGAGCCCGAACAGGAGAGCGAAAAGGGCGGCGCGCGGCGTCATTGCAAAAGGCTCTTCCCGGTCATTTCCGGCGGCTTTTCCAGCCCCATGAGTGCAAGCAGTGTAGGCGCGAGGTCACTGAGCCGCCCCGAGCGCAGCTGCGCGCCCGCCGGCCCGTTGAAAAGCGCCACCGGAACGGGGTTGGTGGTGTGCGCGGTATGTGGCCCGCCGGTGGCGGGATCGATCATGCATTCGCAATTGCCGTGATCGGCGGTCACGATCATCGCGCCGCCCTTTTTCGCGAGCGCGTCCATCACCGTTCCAAGGCCGCGGTCCACAGTCTCGCAGGCCCTGATCGCGGCGCCAAGATCGCCGGTATGGCCGACCATGTCGGGATTGGCATAATTGGTCACGATCAGATCGTAATCGTCCTCGATTGCCCTCACGAAGGCGCGGGTCACCTCGTCGGCGCTCATTTCAGGCTGCAAGTCATAGGTGGCCACCTTGGGCGAGGGGGCCATGTAGCGGTCTTCGCCCGGCTCGGGCGTTTCCTTGCCCCCGTTCAGGAAGAAGGTGACGTGAGGGTATTTCTCGGTCTCGGCGAGGCGGAATTGCCGAAGGCCCTGTTTGGCCACCCAGGCGCCAAGCGTGTTGACGATCTCGCGGGCCGGGAAAACCGTCGTCATGTAGGCATTGTGCGCGTCGGAATATTCGACCATGCCCAGACGCGCGGCAAGCGCGGGGCGCGGTCCGCGGTCGAAGCCGTCGAAATCCGGCGCGCCAATGGCGGCGAGGATCTCGCGCGCCCGGTCGGCACGGAAATTGAGGCAAAACAGACCGTCCCCCTCGTGGAACCCCGCGTAATCGCCGATCACGGTGGCCTGGATGAACTCGTCGGTTTCCGAGCGGTTGTAGGCGTTGTTGATCGCGGCCAGCGCCGATGTCGTGCGAAACTGACCCTCGCCCCTGACCATCGCGGCATGGGCCTCGGCAACGCGCTGCCAGCGGTTGTCGCGGTCCATGGCGAAATAACGCCCGGTCAGCGTGACGATCCGCGCAGCGTCCGGCAGCGCCTCCTGGAGGGTGGTGACAAACCCCAGCGCCGATTTCGGGGCCACGTCGCGCCCGTCGGTGATGGCGTGGATCGCGACCGGCACACCGGCATCGATGATCGCGCGGGCGGCGGCGATCATGTGATCGAGATGCCCGTGCACACCGCCATTCGAGACCAGCCCCATAAGATGCGCGGTGCCGCCGGTGCGTTTGAGCGTGGTGATGAATTCGCGCAGGGCGTCTTTCTCGAAGAACGATCCGTCCTCGATCGCAAGGTCGATCTGGCCAAGATCCATCGCCACCACCCGGCCCGCGCCGATATTGGTATGCCCGACCTCGGAATTGCCCATCTGTCCGGAGGGAAGCCCGACATCCGGCCCATGGGTGACGAGACGGTTATGCGGGCAGGATGACATCAACCTGTCGAAATTGGGGGTCTCTGCGAGGGCGGGGGCATTGGCCTCGCGCGTGTCGCGCAAGCCCCAACCATCGAGAATGCACAGGACGACGGGTTTCGGTATGCTCATGACCTGCCTTTCGCTTTGTGTGAGCGTTTAAGGCGTCGGTGCAGTCGAAGCAACCGGCGGATTGCCGCCCTCGGGCTCCTGCCACCCCGCTTGCGGCAGATGCCCGCCTTATGGGCATCGAGAGGGCCCGAGCCCGGGGCCCTCGGGCGGCAAGGGGGCACAGCCATGGGCAGCAGGGCCCTTGGCGGGCGGGTGTACGCGTATTTCGGGCAAGATGAAGGGGGGCGGTGAGTGTTTATCGGGCCGGGCGGCCTGTCGATGCTCAGGCACGGTGGTACGGGGTTCCGGCGAGGATCGCGGCGGCGCGGTAGAGCTGTTCGGCAAGCATCACCCGGGCCAGCATATGGGGCCAGACCATGCTTCCCAGCGACAGGACCAGGTCGGCGCGGTCGCGAAGCGTGGCCGACAGACCGTCGGCGCCGCCGATCACAAGGGCCAGGTCGGACGTGCCGTCATCGCGAAAGCCGGCCAGGGTGGCGGCGAACGCGGGCGATGCCATCGTCTTGCCGCGTTCGTCGAGCGCGATGAGCCGGGCGCGGTCGGGCAGGGCGCGCATCAGCAACGTGGCCTCGGCCTCGATGCCGGCGCGCTTGCGGTCCTCGATCTCGGTGATGGTGAGCGGTCCAAGCCCCAATGCGCGCCCGGTCCGGTCGAACCGGGTCGCGTAATCGTCGACCAGAACCTTTTCAGGCCCGGCACGCAGGCGTCCGACGGCGCAAAGATGCACCCGCATTCAGTTCCGGCCTGACATTCAGCTCGACTGTTGGTGCGATGATGCTGCCGCCGTAGCGGGCTGCCACATCTTTTCAAGCTGGTAGAACTCGCGCACCTCGGGGCGGAAGACATGGACGATGATATCGCCGGTGTCGATCAGCACCCAGTCGCCCGCCTCCTTGCCCTCGATCTTGGAGGGTCGTCCGAGATCGTTCTTGAGCATTTCGACAAGCTTCTCGGCGATCGAGGCCACCTGCCGCGAGGAACGCCCCGAGCAGATCACCATGAAATCGCCAATCGAGGTCTTGCCGCGCAGGTCGATCTGCACGATGTCCTCGGCCTTGCTTTCGTCGAGAGATGTGAGAATACCGGCAAGCAATTGCTCGCTTGTCAGGGATTGGGGAAGAGCGTGGGCCGATTTCCCCGATTGCGTGGCCGTAGCCGCATCAACATGCGTTGACAGGACCTTGTCCTCCTTTGACTGCGCACCGCATGAACGCCCCGGTGCCGGACGTGGTTCAAGACTAGCATTTCAGATGCGCATCCTCAATGCCCGTATCAAGGGGTGGATGCGGGCGTGTCGTCATCCCGCGGCGGGCTGTCGGGATCGGCGGGCGGATCGGCGAGCAGGCGGACCTCGCGTTGGGGGAAGGGAATCGAGATGCCGTTCTCGTGAAAGGAATCCCAGAGCGCGAGATAGACATTGCCACGGATGTTGGTCAGCCCGCCGGAGGGGTCGGAGATCCAGAAGCGCAGGATGTAGTCGATGCTCGAGTCGCCGAAGCCCACGATATGGCAGACCGGTGGCTTGAAGCTGAGGACCCGATCGGCGCTTTGGGCCGCCTCGACGGCGAGCTTGCGCACCTTGTGCGGGTTGTCGCCGTAGGAAGTGCCGAAATGGATGTCGAGGCGGACATATTCGTTGGTATGCGACCAGTTGACCACCTGGCCGGTGATCAGGTCCTCGTTCGGGATGAGGTATTCCTTGCCATCGCGCGTGACCACCGAGGTATAGCGCGCGCCAAGCGTGTCGATCCAGCCGAAGGTGTCGCCGAGCGAGATCACGTCGCCCGGCTTGATCGACTTGTCGAGCAGGATGATCACCCCCGAGACGAGGTTCGACACCACCTTTTGCAGGCCGAAGCCGAGGCCCACGCCGATGGCCCCGGACAGGACCGCGAGGCCGGTCAGGTCGAGGCCGATCGCCTTGAGCCCGATATAGCCGGCGAGCCCGTAGAGCAGCACCTGCACGAACTTGACCGTGAGCACCTGCATCGAGGGGCTGATGTCGCGGTTGCGGCGAATCCCGGCCGAGGTCGAGCGTGACAGGAAACGTGCGATCACGAAGAGAAGCGCGAGCGTGACCATGGCCTGGAACAGTAGCCACAGGGAAAGATGCACTTCGCCGATGTCGATCGCGGCGCTGTCGAGAAGCGCCTGCACATCGTCGGCGAGCCCGAGGATCGAGAGCGTCACCCAGACCCAGCCGACATAGCGCACGACGATGCGCAGGAATCGGTTGGTGATCAGGCGTGTGGCCAGGGCGATGGCGAGCCAGGCCAGCGCCAGCTGCGCGACGATCCCCAGGAGGTAGGAGCGCGAGGGCCAGGTCACTTCGCGCATGATCCAGACAGTGGGCCAGATCAGCGCCACGAACAGGATCAGCGTCAGCCGCCGGTGCAGCAGCAGCAGGACCCGAAGCCGCCATTTCGGCCAGTTGTCGCGGTTGCGCAACCACTCGCGAAAGCGTGGACCGATCAACCGCCCGAGAAGGATGGCAAGGAGCAGTAGCCCCAGGGCGATGCCGACCTGGTAGGTCATCCAGGGGCGCATCAGGCTGGTCAGCAGGGCCTCTGCCCGATCGGCCAGCGACAGCGCGATGTCCTGCGCGCCGCGCAGGATCTCTTCGGGATCGGCCACTTCCGGGTTCGGCTGGGTGCCGGATCCCGTTTCTGTCGTCGTTGCCGTTTCTGCCTCGTCCGGTTCCATGCCCGCCTGCCGCCCGTTTCACCCCGAATGATGCAATGCGCCACCGGGTGCGACAAGCCCTGTTGCGCGCTTGCCCTTGCGAGACCCGTGGCGAAACTGTATTTCGTTCTGCATGACACGGATTTTCGACATGGATGACCGCGTACGGCTGAGGGAACGCTTCTTCGGCGCGGCCCGGTCGGTGCTTGCGCGGCGCGTGTAAGCGTCTCGCCGCAATCCGACATTCCTGTGCAAGACCCCTGAACGGAGAGGACCGATGTCCCCCAAGACACTCTATGACAAGATCTGGGATGCCCACCTGGCCCACGAGGCCGAGGATGGCACCTGCCTGATTTATATCGACCGCCACCTGGTGCATGAAGTGACCAGCCCGCAAGCCTTCGAAGGGTTGCGCATGGCCGGTCGCACGGTGCGTGCGCCCGACAAGACGATCGCGGTGCCGGACCACAACGTGCCGACGACCGAGGGCCGGGAGAATCCCGAGGCGATGACCGAGGACAGCCGCATCCAGGTTGCCGCGCTGGACAAGAATGCCACGGATTTCGGCATCCACTACTACCCGGTCAGCGATGTCCGCCAGGGGATCGTGCATATCGTCGGGCCCGAACAGGGCTGGACCCTGCCGGGGATGACGGTGGTCTGCGGGGATTCCCACACCGCGACGCATGGTGCGTTCGGAGCGCTGGCGCACGGGATCGGCACCAGCGAGGTGGAGCATGTCCTGGCCACCCAGACGCTGATCCAGCGCAAGGCCAAGAACATGAAGGTCGAGATCACCGGTAAGCTCAATCCCGGGGTGACGGCCAAGGACATCACCCTTTCGGTGATCGGCGCGACCGGCACCGCCGGGGGCACCGGATACGTGATCGAGTATTGCGGCGAGGCCATTCGCGAACTCTCCATGGAAGGCCGCATGACGGTCTGCAACATGGCGATCGAGGGCGGCGCGCGCGCCGGGCTGATCGCGCCGGACGAAAGGACGTTCGAATACATCAAGGGCCGTCCACATGCACCCAAGGCCGGGCAATGGGAACAGGCGATGGAATGGTGGAAAACGCTTTATTCCGACGACGACGCCCAGTGGGACAAGGTCGTGACCATCCGGGGCGAGGATATCGCACCGGTGGTCACATGGGGAACCAGCCCCGAGGATGTGCTGCCGATCACGGAAGCGGTGCCCGCGCCCGAGAGTTTCAAGGGTGGCAAGGTCGATGCGGTGCGTCGCGCGCTCGACTACATGGGGCTGACCCCGGGGCAGAAGCTGACCGATATCGAGATCGACACTGTGTTCATCGGCTCCTGCACCAATGGCCGGATCGAGGATTTGCGCGCCGCGGCCGGGGTCCTCAAGGGCAAGAAGGTCAAGGAGGGCATGCGCGCCATGGTGGTGCCGGGCTCGGGCCTCGTGCGGGCGCAGGCCGAGGAAGAGGGGCTGGCCGATATCTTCCGCGAGGCCGGCTTCGAATGGCGGCTGGCGGGGTGTTCCATGTGCCTTGCCATGAACCCCGATCAACTGGCCCCCGGGGAACGCTGTGCCTCGACCTCGAACCGGAATTTCGAGGGGCGGCAGGGCTACAAGGGCCGCACCCACCTGATGAGCCCGGCCATGGCCGCGGCGGCGGCGGTCACGGGGCACCTGACCGATATTCGTGATTTGGCATAAGGACCCGGGCGATGGAAAAATTCGACAAACTGAGCGGGATTGCGGCGCCTTTGCCACTGGCCAATATCGACACCAACATGATCATCCCCAAGCAGTTCCTCAAGACGATCAAGCGGTCGGGGCTGGGGGTGAACCTCTTTGACGAGATGCGCT
>NZ_JAWLDS010000040.1:0-24485 GCF_041686535.1 Aquicoccus sp.
GCGCCGCGCTTTCACCGAACATGTCGAGAAGCTGGCCGAACTGGTCGCCGAGAAGACCGACGGCGAATTCACCATGAACATCAGCTATGGCGGCCTGTCCAAGCCCAAGGAGAACCTCGACGGTATCTCCATCGGCGCCTTCGAGATGGCGCAGTTCTGCGCCGGCTATCACCGTGACAAGAACCGCGCGATCACCGTTCTGGAACTGCCCTTCATCGGCGTGAACACCCTCGAAGAGGAAGTGGCGGTGAGCCATGCGCTCTACGAGCACCCGGCGGTCAAGGACGAGATGGGGCAGTGGAATGCGCGCATCATCATGACCAGCCCGATGCCGCAATACAATCTCGTCGGCGTGGGCGAGCCGCGCGACACGCTCGAATCGATGGACGGCATGCGGGTGCGCGCCACCGGCGGTATCGGCGAGGCGTTCAAGGCCGTGGGCGGCGTGCCGACCTCGGTCGCGGCCCCCGAGGCCTACCAGGCGATGGAATCGGGTGTCGTGGACACCGTGGCCTTTGCCCAGCACGCGCATCTGAGCTTCGGCACGATCAACGAAGCGTCGTGGTGGACCGCCAACCTCAACCCCGGCACGGTGAACTGCCCGATCGTGGTCAACACCGACGCCTATGACATGCTCGGCGATGCCGAGCGCGAGGCGCTCGACAGCTCGATCGACGAGTCGATCGAGCACTACCTCGACAACTACGCCGAGCTGCTGGCCCGCTGGGACGACGTTCTGGAAGAGAAGGGCGTCGAGAAGGTCATGATCTCGGACGAGGAGCTGGCCAAGTTCCGCGAAGTGGCGGCGGGGCCGATCCGCGATCAGTGGATCGAGGACATGAGCGCGCAGGGCCTGCCCGCAGAAGAGCTTTACGACCTGGTCGTCAACACGCTCGAAGAGACCCGGGCCAGTAACTGAACCGGGCGCAACCGCGCGGGGCCCCGGCATGTCCGGGGCTTCGCGTCCTTGATCCAGTGACAACGGGGGGCAGGCATGGCAGGTGCATCGCCTGTATTGGAGGACGGCTCGGCCCTGAGCCGGCTTGACCGGGGCCTCTTGCGCATCGAACGGGCGATGGCCCTGCTTGCGGGTTTGGCGATCTTCTCGCTGATGCTTCTGGCGGTGCGCTCGGTCGGTGGGCGGGCGACGCTCAATGCGCCGCTGATGGGCTATGTCGATTTCATCGAGCAACTTATGCCGCTCATCGCCATCCTGGCGGTGTCCTTTGCCCAGCGTGACGGCACGCATATCCGCATGGACCTGCTGGTCGAGAACCTGCGCGGGCGGGCGCTGTGGCTGTTCGAACTGATAAGCGTGCTCTTGATTCTCGTGCTGATCGTCTTCCTGATCTGGGGCAGCTGGGCGCATTTCCAGCGCTCGTTCGATTTCGACGCGCCGTGGTGGAGCCGCGACAGCACAACCGATGTGGCAATGCCGATCTGGCCGGCCAAGCTCCTCGTGCCGGTGGCGTTCTCGGTCCTCGCGCTGCGGCTTGCGATCCAGATCTACGGTTTCGGCCGGGCGCTGGTGCTCGGGCTCGAGTCGCCCGTGGCGGTGCCCATGGTGGTCGATACGGCCAGCCAGGCGGCGGCCGAGGCCCGCGTGCTGCAAGAAGAAGAAGAAGAACGGGAGCGCGCCAATGGAGCCGATTGATATTGGCCTTTGGGTGACCGGCGGGCTGCTGGTCCTCGTGGTCATGGGCATGCGCGTGGCCTTTGCCGCGGCGCTGGCGGGGCTGGTCGGCCTCCTGCTCATCTTCTGGTCGAAGCGCGGGTTCGAGCCTGAGCACTTTGGCTGGGCCATCACCGTGGCGGCCAAGACGGCGGGGCAGGTGCCCCATTCCAAGGTCGCCTCGCAATCGCTCAGCCTCATCCCGACCTTCATCCTGATCGGCTACCTGGCCTATTACGCGGGGCTCACAAAGGCGCTGTTCGAGGCGGCCAAGCGCTGGCTGGCCTGGTTGCCGGGCGGGCTCGCGGTCTCGACCGTCTTTGCCACCGCGGGCTTTGCCGCGGTGAGCGGCGCCAGTGTCGCGACTGCAGCGGTCTTTGCCCGCATCGCGATCCCCGAGATGCTCAAGATCGGGTACGACAAACGCTTCGCGGCGGGTGTCGTGGCGGCGGGCGGCACGCTGGCCAGCCTCATTCCGCCCTCGGCGATCCTCGTGATCTATGCGATCATCGTTGAACAGGACGTGGGCAAACTGCTGCTGGCAGGGTTCATCCCCGGCGCGTTCTCGGCGGTGGTCTATGGCTCGCTGATCGTGGGCATCGCGATGATCTTCAAGAATGTCGGCCCGCCGGTGACCGGCTTCACATGGCGCCAGCGCTTCGCCGCGCTGCCCCCGGCGCTGCCGATCTTCGCCGTCGTCGTGATCATCATCTTCTTCGTCTACAACCCGTTCGGCGATAAATCATGGGGCACACCCACCGAGGGCGGCGCGCTCGGGGCGTTCATCGTGTTCTGCATGGCGATCTACAAGGGTATGCGCTGGTCCCAGCTCAAGCCGGCGCTGATGGAGACGGCCAAGCTCACGGTGATGATCTTCACCATCATCTGGGGCGTGCTGATCTATGTGCGGTTCCTCGGTTTTGCCGACCTGCCCGGCGCGTTTTCGGACTGGATCACCTCGCTTTCGATGTCGCCCATGCTGATCCTGATCTGCATCCTTCTGGCCTATGCCGTGCTGGGCATGTTCATGGACGCGATCGGGATGCTGCTGCTGACCCTGCCGGTGGTCTATCCGGCGGTGATGGCGCTCAATGGCGGCGAGACGGTCAGCGCAGCGGACAGCGCCTTCGGCATGTCGGGGACGATGTGCGCGATCTGGTTCGGGATCCTGGTGGTCAAGATGGCCGAGTTCTGCCTGATCACGCCGCCCATCGGGCTCAACTGTTTCGTCGTGGCCGGGGTGCGCGAGGATCTCAGCGTGCAGGATGTGTTCAGGGGGGTCATGCCGTTCTTTGTGGCCGACGCCTTCACCATCGCCGGGCTGATCGCCTTTCCGCAGATCGTGCTGTGGCTGCCGTCGCTGGCATGACGGCATTCCGCGCGGAGAAGGAAGGGAACGAGGCGGGGCAGTACACGCCAGACCGCTTCGTCCTGATCGGGGCGGGCTGGGCTGATGGAGTGCCGGATCAGGGGCGGATAACGCGTGCCGGGGAATCGCTGCGCCATCATGTATCGCGAACCTCCCGAGAGCGCGAAGCGCGGCAGAGTATGTGCGAGTCCGCTTTTCCCGAAGCGCGATGGCCCCGTCACCGTGCGCCGGGTTAACCTTTGACGGCCCGCGAAACCGTGGTTTTGCCCGGCAGCCGGGTGGCAGCCATGCGGCAGCCGGATGTCACCCCCCTCGTTTCGCGGCGGATCGGCAGAGGTTAATCCCCTATTGTTTGTAATCGAACGGACCCCGCCCTTTCGTTGGGCGTCGACCGAATCCCGTGCGATCAAACACGGTAGATACAGCTTCAGATGATCGTGGTTTCCGACAGGAAACGGCGGGTCAGCGCGGCCTCTTGCGCTTTCATCAGGCGGTGGGCGGTCTGCATATGCTCGCGCAGGATGGTGCGTGCGGCGTCCCCGTCGCCGGCCCGCAGGGCGTCCAGAAGCCTTGATTGATAGGTCATGCCCGAGGCCCAAAGCTCGCGATTGGGCGGGGTGTATAACTGCCGGGTCACGGTGATCTCGCTCAGCATGTTGGCGGTGAACCGGATCAGGAAACGCAGCAACGGATTGCCCGCCATCTCGGCCAGAACCGCGTGAAAACGCAGCGAGTCGATGTGCTGTTCGCGCTCCTGCTCGGGGGTTTCGGCCGGCGCGGCATAGCGCGCCATGACGGTTTCAAGCCGCGCGATCTGTGCCTCCGAAAGCCCGTCTTCGGCCAGTGCCGCAGCCAGTTCCGGCTCCAGCGCCTCGCGGATCTGGTAGATGTCGCTGATCGAAAGTTGCTGAAAATAGAAGTAGTTACCCAGCAAGGCCGCGGCGCGCTCCTCCGAGACCTGGTGCACGAACGTGCCCCCGCCCGGCCCGGTGCGCGACTTGACCAGCCCCTGTGCCTCGAGGATGCGCAGCGCCTCGCGGATGGTGCCCTTGGCCATGGAGAACTGCTCGATCAGTTCCGGCTCCGAAGGCAACCGGTCGCCCGGTTGCAGGCCACGCTCCATGACCCAGTCCTTGATCGCGTCGGCCACCTGTTGTGGCCGCGACTGGCGCGGCTCAGGGGGCGAGCGGGTGGTGACAGGCGGCACGCTGGTCTCCTTCGATAGGACGCAATTCGGGCCGGTCGGTCCGGCAGATCTCGGTGGCGCGCGGGCAGCGCGAGGCAAAGGCACAGCCCGGCGGCGGGTTCATCGGGTCGGGCAATTCGCCCTGCGCCTGCCCGCCGATCGGCCGCCCCACGACCGGGGCGCTTTCGGCCAGAAGCCTCGTATAGGGATGACGCGGTGATGCAAAGATGTTTTCCGCCCGCCCTTCTTCGACCACCGCCCCGAAATAGAGCACGGCAACCCGGTCCGACACCGCCTCGACCACCGCAAGGTCATGGGAAATAAAGAGATATGTGAGGCCAAGCTCGTCCTTGAGATCGGCCAGGAGGTTGAGCACCTGCGCCTGCACCGAGACATCGAGCGCCGAAACCGGCTCGTCCAGCACGAGGATGCGCGCGTTCGCCGCCAAGGCCCGGGCGATGCCGATCCGCTGGGCCTGACCGCCGGAAAACTCGTGCGGATAACGGTCGAGGAATTCGGGGCGCAGGCTAACCGAGTCGAAGATCTCGTCGATGCGCGCGGCACGTGCATTCCGGCCCATGCCGTGCAGGTTGATGAGCGGTGCCTCGAGGATCTGGCGGATGGTCTTGCGCGGGTTGAGCGAACTGACCGGGTCCTGGAACACATACTGGATGACACGCCCGAAATCGGCCGGGCTGCTGCCGCCCGTCAGCCCTTCGATCTCGATCGTGCCGGAACTGGGCGGCAAAAGACCCACCAGCATCCGCGCGAGGGTGGATTTTCCACAGCCGGACTCCCCCACGATTCCAAGGGTTTCACCGTTCTCGACCTTGAGAGAGGTAGGATGCACCGCATGAACTTGCGCCCTGGGCGGGCGCAAAAGGCGCTTGCCCACGTCGAAGGTCTTGGTCAGGTCGCGGGTTTCGAGGGCGTGGTTCATGCGACATCCTCCTCGGGCAGAATGCAGCGGACCTTGCGCGCGCGCCCGGCGAGCGGAATCTCGGAGGTGACACAGAGCCCGGTGGCCTTGTCACAGCGCGGCGCGAAGGCGCAGCCATGCGGCAATTGATCGACGGCGGGTGGCAGGCCGGGGATGGCGTGCAACGCGCGCCGCCCGGCCCCGAGTTCGGGCACACAGGCGATGAGCCGCCTGGTATAGGGATGGGCGGGAGCGTCGAGCACCTCGCGGGTGGTCCCCTCTTCGACGATGCGCCCCGCATACATCACCGCGACCCGGTCGCAAAGCTGACCGACCACGCCGAAATCATGGGTGATGAAGAGAATCGACACGCCCCGGTCGCGGCGCAGGTCGTCGAGCAGCTTGAGAATCTGCGCCTGCACGGTCACGTCAAGCGCCGTGGTGGGCTCGTCGGCGATGATCACCTCGGGTTCATTGGCCAGTGCCATGGCGATGGCGATCCGCTGGCGCATGCCACCCGAAAGCTCATGCGGATAAGACCGGGCGCGGGCGCGGGGATTGGGGATGCGCACATCTTCGAGGAGCTTGACCGCGCGGTCATGGGCCGCGTCCTTGCCTATGCGATGATGCACCCGGATCGCCTCGGTAAGCTGATCGCCCACGCGATAAAGCGGGTGCAACGTCGAAAGCGGATCCTGGAAGATATAGGCCACGCGGTCTCCGCGCAGGGCGCGCAGCCGGGCATAAGGCGCGCCGATCAGGTCCTGCCCGTTGAGCCGCACCGCGCCACCGGTGATCACACCGGGGGGCGAGGCGACCAGCCCCATGACGGAAAGAGCGGTCACCGATTTGCCCGACCCCGACTCGCCGATCAGCCCGACACATTCGCCGGGCTGGATCGCCAATGAGACGCCCCCCACAGCGCGATAGATGCGGCTGCCCACCTCGAACCGGGTTTCGAGGTTTTCGAGCGAGAGGACGGCATCGGTTTTGGCCGTCTCGGGCGGGGTCTCGTCGCGGCGCACGAGTGTTGCCGCCATGGGCCGCGCGAGCGCGCCTGACCGCAGGCGCGGGTCGAGCGCATCGCGCACCCCGTCGCCCAGAAGGTTGACCGACATCACGATGAGCAGGATCATCACCCCCGGCACGATCGAGGTATGCGGGGCCGTGATCATCGCCGCGCGCGCCTCGCCCAGCATCGAGCCCAGGTCGGCCTGCGGCGGTTGCGAGCCGAGCCCGAGGAAGCTGAGCCCCGCGGTTTCGAGGATCATCCAGCCGATGGTCGTGGACATGGCGATGATCACCACCGGCAGCACATTGGGCAGGATCTCGGTCGTCAAAATGCGCAGATGTCCCATGCCCGAAAGCCGCGCGGCATCGACGAATTCCTTGTGCGCGATGGAAACGGTCACGCCGCGCACGTTGCGGGCAAAGAAGGGGATGTTGACGGCGGCCACCGCGTAGAGCGCGTTCAGGAGCCCTGGACCAAGCGCTGCGACAATGGCCAGCGCCAGGAGGATGTAGGGAAAGGCCATAAGCATGTCGATGGCGCGCATGATCACGTTGTCGATGCGGCCGCCGAAATAACCCGCGACGATGCCGATGGCTGCGCCGATTGTCCCGGCGATGAGCGCTGCGGCGAGGCCCACGGCAAGGCTGAGCTGCGTGCCCCAGAGCAAGCGCGAGAGCAGGTCCCGGCCCAGGTGATCGGTGCCGAGGATGAACCCGTCGCTGAACGGACGCTTGAACCGGTCGGCGGTGGCGGTGACATTCGGATCGGGCAGGGGCAGCAGCGGCGTGATCACCACCAGCAGGACGATCACACCCAGAATGACGGCACCGAAGACGGCCAGCCGATTGCGCGCCAGCAGTTTGAGAAAGGTGTTCATGTTCGGATCCTCGGGTCGAGCAGGCTTTGCGCCACGTCCACCACGATGTTGAAAAACACGTAGCAGGCGGCGACGAAGACCACGCCCCCCTGGACCAGCAGGAGGTCACGCTTGAGGATCGCATCGACGAGCATCCGACCGACGCCGGGCCACTGGAACACGATCTCGATATAGACCGCGCCCGACAGCACGAACCCGGCCTGGATGCCCAGCACCGGGATGATCGAGACCATGGCTGCGCGCAGCGCGTGGCCCCAGATGACCCTTCGCTCGCCCACGCCCTTGGCACGGGCGGTGCGGATGAAATCCTGCCGCAACACCTCGAGCATGGCTGCTCGGCTGAGCCGCGCCACCACCCCCGTGGCGACCAGTGACAGCGCGATGGCGGGCATGGCGAGATGGCGCAGGAGATCGGGCAGGTCGCCGCCACCAAAGCTTGCATACATCCCCGACGCCGGTAGCCATTTGAGGCGCACGGCAAAGAGGAGGATCATCATCATGCCCAGGAAAAAGGACGGCACCGAGATCCCGAGGATCACCGCGACAGTGATTGCGCGGTCGGCCCAGCCATACTGACGCGCCGCCGCGACGACACCCGCGATGATGCCCAGAACGGCGCAAATGACAAAGGCTGCCCCTGCCAGCACCAGCGTGGCCGAAAACCGGTCGAGCACTTCGTCGAGCACGGGCCTGTTGAGCGCGAAGGAGCGGCCGAAATCGCCCTGGAGCATGTTGCCGATCCAGATGAAATACTGCTGCACCAGTGACTTGTCGAGGCCGAGATCGCGGTTGATCTTCTCGACATTCTCGGGGGTCGCATAGCTGCCCAGGATGGCCGTCGCCGGGTCTCCGGGAATGAGCGACATGATGGCAAACACGATCACCGTGATGCCCAGCAGAACCGGCACCGCCGAGACCAGACGTTTGAGGATGTAGCCGCCCATGTCGCCCTCCGGATGCGAGACCCCGGGCGGATCGGCCGCCCGGGGTCATGGTCTTATTCTTTGCCTACATCCTTGAGCAGCAGGAAGAACGACGGCTCCAGCTGGAAGTTCTGAACATTGGCCGTGGTGACGGCGTTCTGCTTCCAGTTGGCGACAAAGACCCAGGGCGCATCCTCCTGAACGATGGTCTGCATCTCCTTGTAGAGTTTCGCGCGCTCGGCCTGATCGGTCGAGGCGCGGGCGGCTTCGAGCAACTCGTCAACCTCCGGGTTCGAATAGTAGCCCGAGTTGAATCCGCCCTCGTCCGGCCAGGCGTCGGTCCGCAGGGCCAGGAAGGGAAGCGTGTCGGGATCGTTGGTCATCCATGCCATCTCGGCCATGTCGGCCTTGCCTTCGAGGCCGGGATTCACGCGGTCGAGGAAGGTGTTCCATTCATATGTCTCGATCTTGACGTCGAAACCCACGGCGGCCAGGTCGGCCTGGATCGCGGTGCCCATCGCCACGGGTTCGAGCATGCCCGACCCGCCCTCGGTGACGTAGAAGGTCAGCTCGGCACCTTCGGCCCCGGCCTCGGCGATCAATTCCCGCGCCTTGTCCGGGTCGTGGGGATAGGGATCGAGTTCCTCGTTATAGGCCCAGGCAAAGGCGGGCGGCGTGGGGCCTGCCGCGACCTCGGCGGTGCCCTCGAGTACATCGTTGACCAGCGCCTCCTTGTCGATTGCGTAGTTGGCCGCCTGGCGTACGCGCTTGTCGGCAAAGGGACCCTCCTTGGCGTTCAGGATCAGGAACCAGACATGCGGCCCGGCCTGTTCGGCCACGTTGAACTCATCCGACTGGAATTGGGACAGGGCGGTGGGCGGCACCTCGACCATCATGTCGATTCCGCCGGCCAGCATCTCGGCCACGCGGGTATTGGCATCGGTGATGGGCCGGAAGATCAGCGCCTCGGAGGCCGCCGGGCCGTCCCAGTAATCGGGGTTGCGGGTCACGACCACCGCTTCATTCGAGCGCCATTCATCAAACTGGAAAGGGCCGGTGCCCGAGGGGTTTCGGCCGATGTCGTCGCCATGGGTCTCGATCGCCGCGGGCGAAACGATCAGCCCGGTCGGATAGGCGAGGTTCGACAGGAAGGGCGCGTAAGGCGCATTGAGCGTGAAACGCACGGTTTGTGCATCCAGCGCCTCGACCTCCTCGACCGCCGAGAAGAAGAACGCCAGCGGGAACGGGCCGGTGTCGTGATAGGGGTGATCCTCGTCCAGCATTCGCTCGAAGTTGAAGACCACGGCCTCGGCATCGAACGGGGTGCCATCATGGAACTGCACACCCTCGCGCAGAGTGAAGGTATAGACGGTGCCATCCTCGGAAATCTCCCAGTTGCTGGCCAGCGCCGGCTCCACTTCGAGCGTGCCGGGCGCGTAGCGCACCAGCCCGTCATAGACGTTCATCAGGATGCGAAAATCGTTGACCGCGGTCACCGCATGTGGATCGAGCGATTTCGGCTCGGCGATCTGGCCGATGACCAGTGCCTCGGGCGGCGTCTGGGCCTGCGCGGGCAGAACGAGCGCGGACGTTGCGAGAAGGGCAGCGGACAAGGCGCCGAATCCCCGCCGCGTGAAGCTGGTAAGTGACATTTGGTATTCCCCCTGTTTTGCGATTATTGCCGTTATTGGGTACTATTTATCATGATAATTTGCATGGGTCAAAATTTTCATGATAAATGAGGGGCAGAGGAGCGAAGCATGACATTTTCCATATTGGCGCGGGATCGGGACACCGGAACGCTGGGCGGTGCGGCCGCGACGGGGTCGCTTTGTGTCGGCGGTTGGGTGCTCCGGGGTGATTCGCGCTGGGGCCTCTCGGCCAGCCAGGGCGCGGCACCATCGCCGATGTGGGGCGAGGACGTGATCGAGGCGATGCGAATGGGGCGTGATGCCGCGAATGCGGTGGATGCGGTCACGCGACCCGACAGCGGCCGCGCCTGGCGCCAACTGACCGCGCTCGATCCCGGCGGCGGCACCGGCGTTTTCACCGGCGAGCACAACACCGGCTGGCATGGATATGCCGACGGCCCGGACGTGATCGTGGCGGGCAACATGCTCAGTGGACCCAAGGTCGTGACCGAGACCCTTGCCGCGTTCCAGACGGCCCGCGGCACGATGGCCGAACGCCTGATCGCGGCGCTGGCCGGCGGCGAAGCGGCGGGCGGCGACAGCCGCGGGCTGCAATCGGCCGCACTTCTGGTTCTGGCCAGTGATTCGCCGCCTCTGACCCTGCGCATCGACTGGGCCGAAGCGCCGATCGCGGCGCTTGCAGAGCTTCATGCGCGTACCCAGAAGGGCGAATATGCCCGATGGCTGCCCTGCGTGCCCACACGCGACGATCCCGAACGGCACCCGGGCTGAGCTGCAACATGCCTTGACCGCTGCGCAAGGCCGGATCACCGTGGTCCGGCGCAAGGCGGGGAGGCAGGGGCCATGGAATTCGATTATGTCATCGTGGGCGGTGGCTCGGCCGGGTCGGTGCTGGCCAGCCGGATGAGCGAAGATGCGGACACCACAGTCTGCCTGATCGAGGCTGGCGGGCAGGGCAAGAGCCTGCTGGTGCGCGCGCCCGCGGCGGTGGTGGCGATGCTGCCGGGCCATGGCAAGATCAACAACTGGGCCTATCAGACGGTGCCGCAGCCCGGGCTGAACGGGCGGCAGGGCTATCAGCCGCGCGGCCGGGCGCTGGGGGGCTCTTCGGCGATCAACGCGATGCTTTACGTGCGCGGGCATCGCGATGATTATGACCGCTGGGCCGAACTGGGCAATCCGGGCTGGGACTGGGCATCGGTCCTGCCCTATTTCAAACGCGCCGAGAACAACGAAAGGGGCGGGGATCACCTGCATGGCGGTGACGGGCCGTTGCAGGTCAGCGATCAGGCCGAGCCGCGCCCGATCACCCGCGCCTTCGTCGAGGCGGCGAAGCGATTGCAGCACCGCGAGCGCCGAGATTTCAACGCCGGCGACAACGAGGGCGTGGGCCTGTTCCAGGTCACGCAGTTTCACGACGCCGCACGGCGGGGCGAGCGCTGTTCGGCGGCGGCGGGCTATCTGCACCCGGTGATGGGTGCGCGGCCGAACCTGACGGTGATGACCAGATGCCGGGCCACGCGGGTGCTCTTCGAGGGGCGGCGTGCGGTGGGTGTCGCCTATCGACAGGGGCGGCAGGACGGGCAGGTCAAGGCGCGGCGCGAGGTGATCCTGTGTGGCGGCGCCTTCAACTCGCCGCAACTGCTGCAACTCTCTGGCGTGGGCCGGGCCGAGGACATCCGCCCGCATGGGCTGGACATGGTGCATGAGCTGCCCGGCGTGGGGCAGAACCTCCAGGACCATCTTGACTTCATATTGTCATGGAAGACCCGCGACACCGACAATTTCGGCATCGGCCTGCGGGCGAGCGTCAACATCGTGCGCCATGCGCTGCGCTGGCGCAGGTCGGGGCGCGGGATGATTGCCACGCCCTTCGCCGAAGGGGTGGCGTTTCTCAAGACCGATCCGGCCGAGCCGCGACCCGATATACAGCTGCATTTCGTGATCTCGGTGGTCGATGATCACGCCCGCAAGCTGCATCTCGGTCACGGGTTTTCCTGCCATGTCTGTGTGCTGCGCCCCGAATCGCGCGGGCGGGTCTTCCTGCAATCGGGTGATCCGCTGGCCGATCCGGGGATCGACCCCAATTACCTCGCCGATGCGGACGATCTGCGGCGGCTGATCAAGGGGGCAAGAATGACCCGCGAGATCCTCATGCAGGACCCGATGGCGAAATACCGCCACAAGGAGATGTATGGCGTCCGCGGCGGGATGAGCGATGCGCAATGGGAGGAGCACATCCGCGCCCGCGCCGACACGATCTATCACCCCGTGGGCACCTGCCGGATGGGAAATGATGACATGGCGGTCGTCGATCCCGAACTGCGGGTGCAGGGGCTCGACGGGCTGCGCGTGGTCGATGCCTCGGTCATGCCCACGCTGATCGGCGGAAACACCAATGCGCCCACCATCATGATCGCCGAAAAGGCCGCCGACATGATGCGCGCCGCGCATGGCTGATCACGCGGTGTCGTCCGCAATGAAGGGGGCGAGGCTCGTGGTGAACTGCTCGATGAATTCCAGCGTGATCATTGAGGGTTTGCGCAGCACCGGACGCACCAGCGAGAGGTGATGGGGCACGGCGGGAGCGAAGGGCCGGAAATCGAGTCCCCGCTCGACATAGCGAACCGCGTCGAGTTCGCTCACCACCGAGGCGCCGACACCGTGACAGGCCAGTTCGCAGGCCGCGGTGAACTGCCGCGTCTCGACGATGCCGCGCATCTCCACGTCCTGCGACAGGAACGCCTCGCTCAGATCGCGGAAAAAACTGCTGTCGCGGCGCGTGTGGATGAGCGGTTGCCCGGCAAGGTCGCGCGGCGTGATGATGTCATGCGCGGCCAGCGGGTTGCCTTCGGGGAAGATGCAGACGCTGCGGATCGCGACCTGTTCGCGCTCGACCGCCGGGTGGCCCTCGAACCCGTCGGTAATGCCGAAATCATATTGCTCGCCGATCATCCATTCGAGAATGCGTTCGGGCCGGTCGGGTTCTATCGTGATCGACACGCCGGGCCGGTCGGCGAGGAACCCCGCCACCACTTCGGGCAGGTGTGATGTGGCGAAACCGGGCAGACAGGCGATGCGCAGATGTCCGGCCTTCTTCTCGGTGATGTTGCGGCTCACCTCGGTGAGTTGATCGACCATTTCCAGTAGCCGGCGGATGTCGGGCATCAGCATCCGGGTTTCCTGGGTGGCGACGAGCCGGCCGTCGCGCCGGTCGAGCAGCTGGAACCCCAGCGAGTCGCCCAGATCTGACAGAAGCCGCGACACCGCAGGCTGGCTCACCCCGAGCGATTGGGCGGCGCGGGTCATCGAGCCGTGTTCGACCACGGCGGCAAGGGCTTCGAGCTGGCGCAGGCGCACGGTGGACGACATTGACGGCGGGAACCTCTTCTCCGGTTTCGTACAAGTTATAATGATCTGTTATAAATCTGACATATGAAACTTTTATTGAATTATGAAGTTGAGGGTGCAAGATTTTTGCCACAACGAGAGCCGGACGGGCCATATGGCCCGAAAACCTTTCAAATCAGCGCGTTTGACACGCGAAGGGAGTGAGAGATGAGACAACTGATTCTTGGGGCCGTTGCGGCCGGAACCACCGCCTTGACGCCGATCGTGGCCTCGGCGCAGACGGAAGTGAAGTTCTGGCACGCCTTTACCGGCCGGCTGGGCGAGCTGGTCGCGGCACAGGTCGAGGAGTTCAACGCAAGCCAGGACGATTACAAGGTGGTCGCCAGCCACAAGGGCAACTATTCCGAAACGCTGAATGCCGGGATCGCGGCCTTCCGCGCGGATGAACAGCCCCACATCCTGATGGTGTTCGAGGTCGGGACCGCAACGATGATGGGCGCCAAGGGCGCGGTCAAGCCGGTGTACGAGGTCATGGCCGAAAGCGGTGCCGAGTTCGATCCCGACGCCTATATCGGCGCGGTCAAAGGCTATTACACCACGACCGAGGGCGAAATGCTGTCGCTGCCCTTCAACTCGTCGACACCGGTTCTGTGGGTGAACCGCGATGCGCTCGAAGGCGCGGGCATTGATCCCGACACCGACCTGAGCACCTGGCAGAATGTCGAGGGTGTGCTGGACGAGTTGAAAGCGGCAGGTCATTCCTGCCCGCTGGTCACCGCGTGGCAAAGCTGGATTCACCTCGAAAACCTCTCGGCCTATCATGACGTGCCCTTTGCGACCCGCGAGAACGGGTTTGCCGGGCTCGACACCGAGTTGACCTTCAACGGCGAGGCGCAGGTCGCCCATATCGCGAAAATGGGCGAGTGGGCGCAGGACGGCAAATTCGTCTATACCGGCCGCCGCAACGAGGGTGGCGCCAATTTCCGCGGGGGTGATTGCGCGCTCTTCACGGAAAGCTCGGCCGGTTATGCCGGGATCAAGTCCGAGGCCGAGTTCGATTTCGACGTGCGCCCGCTGCCCTATTGGGACGGCGCCGGCAACGCGCCGCAGAACACCATCATCGGCGGGGCGTCGCTCTGGGCCATGCAAGGCCACGAGGCCGAGGAATACAAGGGCGTCGGCGAATTCCTCGCCTTCCTGTCCTCGACCCCGATCCAGGCGCAATGGCACCAGGACACCGGCTATCTGCCGATCACGGAAGCGGCGGGCGACGCGACCCGCGAGGCCGGTTTCTATGAAGAGAACCCGGGCACCGACGTGGCCGTCAAGCAGATGACGGCGAACGAACCGACCGCGAATTCCAAGGGAATCCGGCTGGGTTCCTTCGACCAGATCCGTGGCATCATCGACGAAGAGCTCGAAGCGGTCTGGTCCGGTGACAAGTCGGCGCAAGAGGCGATGGACAGTGCGGTCGAGCGTGGCAACCAGCTTCTGCGGCGCTTCGAGCAAGCCAACCGCTAAGCGCGTCAACAAGACCGGCGGGCCCTTGCGGAGGGGCCCGCCGTTTTTCGCTGTCGGGGGCCAGTCGAGGGCAGGAACATGGAAAAACGCGTGACCTTTCGCGGTGTGATGCTGCCGCTCCTGTTGATCGCGCCGCAGGTCTTCATCTCGGCGGTGTTCTTCTTCTACCCGGCCGGGCAGGCGATCTGGCAGTCGCTTTTCATCCCGGATCCGTTCGGATTGTCGAACCAGTTCGTGGGAACGGGCAACTTCGAATTCCTGTTCGGTGACCGGCATTACCGTTCATCGTTCTATACCACCGCGATCTTTTCCATCCTCGTCACGTTGGCCTCGATGATTCCGGCGCTGTTTCTCGCTGTGCTGGCGGATCGGCTGATCAAGGGCTCGGGCGCCTACCGCACGCTGCTGATCTGGCCCTATGCGGTGGCCCCGGCGGTGGCGGGCGTTTTGTGGTTGTTCATGTTCAATACCCGGGTGGGGGTGGTGTCATGGTATCTTGGGCAGCTGGGCTATGACTGGAACCACGTCCTCAACGGCAGCGAGGCGATGGGCCTTGTCGTTGCGGCCTCGGCCTGGGGGCGGATCAGCTACAACTTCCTTTTCTTCTTCGCCGCGCTTCAGGCGGTGCCGCGCTCGGTGATCGAAGCGGCGGCGATCGACGGTGCCCGGTTCTGGCGGCGGTTCTTCACCATCGTTCTGCCGCTCCTGTCGCCGACCACGTTCTTCCTGTTGGTGGTCAACGTGGTCTATTCGTTTTTTGAAACCTTCGGCGTGATTCACACGATCACCGCGGGCGGCCCGCAACAGGCCACGACGATCCTTGTCTACAAGGTCTATGCCGACGGCTTTGTCGGGCAGGACCTGGGCTCGTCGGCGGCGCAGTCGGTGATCCTCTTGCTGATTGTCGGCTTGTTGACGGTGCTGCAGTTCAAGTTCATCGAGAAGAGGGTGCATTACTGATGGCGACGCAAACAAGCGGCATGGTCGAAAAACGCGGCGCGGGGCTGTGGCTGACCCATCTCCTGATGATCGCGGGTGTTCTGGTGATCTTCTTTCCGATCTGGCTGGCCTTTGTCGCCTCGAGCGTGTCCCAGTCCGAGATCGTGCGCCCGCCTATGCCGATCTGGCCGGGCGACAAGCTCTGGGAAAACTACAGCGCCGCGCTCTTTTCGGGCGTGAACGTGCCCGTGGCCACGATGTTGCTCAACTCGCTGATCATGGCGGTGGGTATCGCGGTGGGCAAGATCATCATTTCGCTGTTGTCGGCCTTTGCCATCGTCTATTTCCGCTTTCCGGGGCGGGGGTTCTTCTTCTGGATGATATTCATCACGCTGATGCTGCCGGTCGAGGTGCGGATCGTGCCGACTTACGAGGTGATCGCGGGCTTTGGCATGCTCAACAGCTATTCGGGGCTCATCTTTCCCCTGATCGCCTCGGCCACGGCGACGTTCCTTTTCCGGCAGTTCTTCCTCACCATCCCAGACGAGCTGGCCGAAGCGGCGCGCGTGGACGGTGCCGGGCCGATGCGATTTTTCATCGACATCGTGGTGCCGATGAGCCGGACCAACGTGGCCGCGCTTTTCGTGATCCTGTTCATCTATGGCTGGAACCAGTATCTCTGGCCGCTCCTGATTACCACCGACCCCGAGATGAACACCATCGTGATGGGCATCAAGCAGATGTTCCCGTCGGGTGACGACGTGGCCGAATGGCCGGTCATCATGGCCACCTCGATCCTTGCGATGATCCCGCCGGTGATCGTGGTGGTGTCGATGCAGAAACTCTTCATCCGTGGCCTTGTAGATAGCGAGAAATGACGACATGGCGACTGTAACGCTCAAGAACCTGCGCAAGAGTTTCGGCTCCGACGATGTGATCCACGGGATCGACATGGAGATCTCTGACGGCGAGTTCATCGTCATCGTCGGGCCGTCGGGCTGTGGCAAGTCCACGTTGCTGCGCATGGTCGCGGGACTGGAAACCGTGACCGAGGGTGAGGTGCTTATCAATGGCGAGCGGGCCAACGACAAGGAACCTATGGACCGTAACATCGCCATGGTGTTCCAGAACTACGCGCTCTATCCGCATATGTCGGTGGCGCAAAACATGGGGTATGGTCTGAAAATCGCGGGTATGCCCAAGCAGGAGATCGCCGCCAAGGTCGAGGCAGCGGCGCACCTTCTGCAGCTTGACGGCTTGCTTGACCGGCGCCCAAAGCAGCTTTCGGGCGGGCAGCGCCAGCGCGTCGCCATGGGCCGTGCCATCGTGCGCGAGCCTTCGGTGTTCCTCTTCGACGAACCGCTGTCCAACCTCGATGCCAAGCTGCGTGTGCAAATGCGGCTCGAGATCAAGGAGTTGCAGTCGAAACTCGGGGTCACGGCGCTTTACGTCACCCATGATCAGGTCGAGGCGATGACCATGGCCGACCGCATGATCGTGATGAATGCCGGCGTGGCCGAACAGATCGGCACCCCGATGGAGGTTTACGAGACGCCGCAATCGCTCTTTGCCGCGCAATTCATCGGCAGCCCGGCGATGAACGTGCTCGATGCGCAGATCGCCGACGGGCGGGTGATGCTGGGCGACGTGGCTGTCTGTGACAGCGACCAGCGTGCGGGACCGGTGAAACTCGGCCTGCGCCCCGAGCATGTCGCGCCCGATCCGCAAGGCCCGCTGGCAATGGAGGTTCTGCTGTCCGAACCGCTGGGCGCCAACACGCTCTTGCACGGGCGGCTGGCAGGGACGGAGATCGCCTTCACCGCCAGCCTTCAGGGTGTGCACCTCGCCAACCACGAAGGTGAGGCGATGCGCTTTGGCGTCGATCCGGTCGATTGCCACCTCTTCGATCCCGAAACCGGGCACCGGCTGTAGGCTGGCGGCCAATTTCGGCTTTTCCCCGGCGGGGCAAGGCAGTATCCGCATGTCTCAGGGCAGGGGGCGCCGTCCCCTTGCATCACGGGATGAGACATGAAGAGGGACCGAAGATGAGTGTTGAGCGACTGAAACAGGATGTGCAGAACCTGCGGATCGAGACCGAGGAGAACGGGGTCTGGACCGTCACGCTAAACCGCCCGACAAAGCGCAACGCGCTGGATTCCCACACCGTCGAAGAGATGGTCGAGGTGTTTTCCAAGTCCGGGCGGCTGGGCGCCAAGGCGATCGTTCTGGCCGCCGAGGGCGACCATTTTTGTGCCGGGCTAGATCTCATCGAACACCACGACGCGGATCGCCGCCCCGAGGATTTCATGCATCTGTGCCTGCGCTGGCACGAGGCGTTCAACAAGATGGAATATGGGGGGGTGCCGATCATCGCGGCCCTCAAGGGCGCGGTCGTGGGCGGTGGTCTCGAACTGGCCAGTGCCGCGCATATCCGCGTGGCCGATCACGGCACCTATTTTGCCCTTCCCGAGGGCCAGCGGGGCCTCTTCACCGGCGGTGGCGCCACGATCCGGGTGGCCGACCTGGTGGGCAAGGCGCGGATGGTCGACATGATGCTCACGGGCCGTGTCTATAAAGGGCAGGAGGCCATCGACGTGGGCCTGGCCCAATACCTTGTCGAGGACAGCATGGCCACGGCGCGCACGCTTGCCGCGAAGTCGGCCGACAACCTGCCACTCACGAATTTCGCGATCTGCTCGGCGATCAGCCACATGCAGAACATGTCGGCGCTCGACGCGGCCTATGCGGAATCGGTGGTGGCGGGCATCGTCAATACGCAGGAACCCGCGCGCGCCCGTCTCAAGGCTTTTGCGGACAAGACTGCCGCCCGCGTTCGTCCCGAATGAGCTGGTCAGGGCGACCGGAGAAGATGACGTCAGGGAAACTTCGCGGCAAGTTTCTCTGGTGTCACATGACTGTCAAGCGCTAGGCTTAACCCCGGGGACCAGCGGCATTGGCGGCCTTGGGGGTCATCCCGACCACCCAAGGCCCTGTGCGCATTGCAAGAAGGGGACAAGCATGGCTTTCACGAGATTTTCAGGGACGGGGCTTGCCAGCGCATTCGCGTTTGCCATGGCCCTCGGCGCAACGGCGGCATCGGCCGAGACATCCGTCTCCATCGGTTTTCAGCAGGAGCCGACGACGCTCGATCCGACCAGCGACGCGACCGCGTCCATCGACGGGATCATCACCCATAACGTGCTGGAATCCCTGACCGTGGTCAACGAATCGGGCGAGGTCCTGCCGGCGCTGGCCGAGAGCTGGACCATCTCCGAGGACGGGCTGACCTACCGCTTCAAGCTACGCCAGGATGTCACCTTTCACGACGGCACCGAGTTTGACGCCGAGGATGTGAAATTCTCGTTCGACCGCGCCATGGCCGAGGACAGCGAGAACCCGACCAAGGGCATTTTCAACCCGGTGGAGCGTGTCACGGTCATCGATCCGCATACGGTCGAGATGACGCTCAAGAACAAGGACGCGTTCTTCCTGTTCAACATCGCGCGCGGCGATGCCTCGATCGTCGCACCCGAAAGCGTGGACCAGCTCAAGACCGCGCCCATCGGCACCGGCGCCTATCGTTTTGACAGCTGGACGCGGGGCGACCGCCTCACGATGGTGAAGAATCCCGATTTCCGCGATGCCGATACCGTGGAGATGGAAGAGGTAGTGATCCGCTTCATCTCCGATCCGGCCGCGGCCAGCGCCGCGCTCCTCTCGGGCGAGCTTGACGCCTTCCCGGGCTTTCCCGCGCCCGAGATGCTGCCGCAATTCGAGGCCGACCCGCGGTTCACCGTCACCATGGGCAGCACCGAGGGCGAGGTGATCCTTGCGATGAACAACGCCAAGCCGCCCTTCGACAATATCGAGGTGCGCCGCGCGATCAGCCACGCCATCGACCGCGACGCCATCATCGACGGGGCGATGTATGGCCGTGCCACCCCCATCGGCAGCTTCTACCCGCCGCACGGACCGGCCTATCTCGATCTTCTCGATACCTATCCGCATGACCCCGACAAGGCCCGCGCCATGTTCGAGGAAGCCGGCGTCGCCGGCAGCACCATGACCATCCGCGTGCCGCCCTTTCCCTATGCCACCCGCTCGGGCGAGATCATCCAGGCGCAACTGAGCGCCGCGGGGATCGACGCCAAGGTCGAGAATGTCGAATGGGGCTTCTGGCTCGACGAGATCTACAAGAAGCAGAACTACGACATGACCATCATCGCGCACACGAGCCCCAACGACATGGGCAATTTCGCGCGCGGAAAGTCGTATTTCTATGGCTTCGAAGACCCGGAGTTCACCGAGCTTTGGGACCGGATCAGCACCGAGACCGACCCCGATGCGCGCAACGACCTGTTGCAGCAGGGACAGCAATACCTGGTCGAGAACGCGATCCACGGTTTCCTGTTCCAACTTCCGCGGCTCGGCGTCTATGACGCGCGGTTGCGCGGGTACTGGAGTGCCTCGCCGGTGCTTTACGAGCCACGCGCCGGCATGTCCTGGGCCGAGTGATCCGCTGAACGTCAACCGGATTGGTGTGACCGCATGAGTTATTTCATCGCCCGGCGTGTTGCCGGATTCCTCCTGACGCTCTGGGCGGTGTCGGTTGTGGTCTTCGCGGTGATGAACGTGCTGCCCGGCGATCCGGCGCTGACCATACTCGGGATCGACTCCACCGAAGAGGCGCGCGCCGCCCTGCGCGCGCGCCTCGGCCTCGATCAACCCGTGGTGCTGCGTTACCTGGACTGGGTCATGGGCGCTTTGCGCGGTAATTTTGGGCAAAGCTATTCCTTCGGCGTGCCGGTGTCCGATCTCATCGCCGAACGCCTGCCGCTCACCTTCTCGCTGGCGCTGTCTGGCATGGTCGTGACCGTGTTGCTGGCGCTCGTTCTGGGTGTCTCGGCGGCGGCGCGGCATGGTCGGCCCGGTGACTGGGGCATCATGCTCCTGAGCCAGATGGGCATCGCGATCCCGGCTTTCTGGCTGTCGATGCTGCTGGTCCTGCTCTTCGCGGTCAAGCTGCGCTGGTTGCCGCCCGGGGGCTTTCCCGGCTGGGGCGATCCGGTTGCGGCGCTGCGCTCGCTGGTGCTGCCCACGGCGGCGCTGGCGCTGGTGCAATCGGCGGTGCTGGCGCGGGTGACGCGTTCGGCCGCGCTCGAAGTGATGCGGCTCGATTTCGTGCGCACCGCGCGTGCCACCGGGTTCGGGTCGCGCCACATACTCTGGCGGCATGTGCTGCCCAATGCGCTCGTGCCGATCGTGACCATCGTGGGGCTGCAATTCGCGGGTCTCGTCACCGGCACGATCGTGATCGAGAACGTGTTCTACCTGCCCGGCCTCGGGCGCCTGCTGTTCCAGTCCATCGCCAATCGCGACCTCATCACGGTCCAGGCGCTGGTGATGTTCTTTGCCGCGCTGGTGGTGACGGCCAATTTCCTCGTCGATATCGCCTACGTGATCATCGACCCACGCCTGCGCGAGGCCCGCGGATGAGCGAACGGCGACTTTCCCCCAACCTGGTCATCGGCGCGGCGCTGGTAACGCTGGTCTGTGGCGTGGCGCTCCTTTCGGTGATCTGGACGCCACACCCTCACGCGGTGATCAACGTGTCGCAGAAATTTGCCCCTGCCAGCGCCGAGCATTGGCTGGGCACCGATCAACTGGGCCGCGATCTGGTGTCGCAACTGATGGTCGGGGCGGCCAACTCGATGATGGTGGCGCTGCTGGCCGTGGGGGTTGGCTGCGTCCTGGGCACGGCATTCGGGCTTCTCGCGGCGGCGCGGGGCGGCTGGACCGAAGAGGCGATCATGCGCGTCTCGGATCTCGGTTTCGCCTTCCCGGCGCTCTTGTTCGCGATCATGCTGGCGGCGGCCTATGGCCCGTCGCTCAGCGTGGTGGTGATCGCCATCGCCTTCATCAACATCCCCATATTCGCGCGGGTCGCGCGCGCAGCGGCCAAGCAGGTCTGGCATCGCGAATACGTCTATGCGGCACGGGCGGCGGGAATGGGCCGTTTCGCGATCTCGCGCGATCACATCCTGCCCAATATCGCGGCCCCCGTCATAGTGCAGGCCACGATCGAATTCGCGGTGGCGATCCTGACCGAAGCCGCGCTTTCCTACCTTGGACTTGGCGCCCAACCGCCCGCACCGTCATGGGGGCGGATGCTCTCCGAGGCGCAGACGCTGATGAGCCTCGCCCCGCAACTGGCGATCTGGCCGGGGCTGTGCATCTTCATCGCCGTTTTGGGCTTTGGCCTCCTGGGCGACGGGTTGCGCGACATGACCGACCCGCGCCTCATCCGGGAGCGGCGCGCATGATCGAGGTCGAAGGTCTCTCCATCACCAGCGCCGCGGGGCCGATCCTGCGCGATGTTGGGCTGCACGTGGCGCCCGGCGAACGGCTGGGCGTGGTCGGCGAAAGCGGCTCGGGCAAGACGCTGCTGGCGATGTCGCTGATGGGCATGGTGCCCGACGGATTGCACGTTGCCGGCTCGATCCGCGTCGACGGGGCCGAGATGGCCGGCGCGGGTGAGGCCGCGTGGCGGCGCCTGCGCGCCCGGCGCGTGGCGATGATCTTTCAGGAGCCGATGAGCGCGCTCAACCCGCTGCGCCGGGTGGGCGATACCGTGGCCGAACCGCTGATCCGGCACCTTGGCCTTTCGCCCCGCGCCGCGCGCGACAAGGCGCTGGCGCTCTTCGACGAGACCGGCATTCTCGACCCGGAGCGGCGGCTTTCGCAATATCCGCACCAACTCTCGGGCGGCCAGCGCCAGCGGGTGCTGATCGCGCTGGCACTCGCGTGCGCCCCCGAACTTCTGATCGCGGATGAACCGACCACCGCGCTCGACGCCAACGTGGCGCTGCGCATCACGCGGCTCCTGGTGCGGTTGGCAAGGGAACGGCAGATGGGGCTTCTCTTCATCAGCCACGACCTCGCCGCGGTGAGCCGCACGACCGAACGTCTGATGGTGATGTATGGCGGCGACGTGGTCGAAACCGGCGCCACGGCCGAGCTGCTGCGTGCCCCGGCGCATCCCTACACCGCCGGGCTTCTTTCCGCGCGCCCGTCGCTCGCCACCCATGGCAAGCGCCGCCTCCCCACCATTCCCGGCAGCGTGCCACCACCGCAGGACCTGCCGCGCGGCTGCCGCTTTTCGGGCCGATGCGATCAGGAAATAGCGCGCTGCGCCGAGCAGAGGCCGAACCCCGTCACCACCGCCCCCGACAGTTGGGCCGCCTGCCATCTGTTGCAGGCCCGGACGAAAAGGCCGGGATCATGAGCGCGCTTCTGTCGGTCGAGGCGGTGACGCGGCAGTATCGCATGCCGCGCCTGTCGCTGTTTCAGCCCGCACCGCTGCTGACGGCGGTGCACGACCTGTCTTTTTCGCTCGACACCGGGCACACGCTGGGCATCGTCGGCGAGAGCGGGTCCGGAAAATCGACGCTTGCGCGGCTGGTGATGGGTTTCGAGACGCCCGATGCGGGCCGCGTCGTCTTTGACGGCCAGGATCTGGCGCAGCTCCCGCCGGCGGCGATGCGGCGGGCGCGGCGCGGTTTCCAGATGGTGTTCCAGGATCCGTTCGGCTCGCTCGACCAGCGCCGCCGCGTGGGCTGGTCCATCGCCGAGCCGTTGCGCGCGCAGGGCGTGGCGGGCGATCACGCGCGCGCGGTGGCACAGGCGCTCGAACAGGTGGGGCTGCGCGCGGAACATTCCGAGCGCTTCCCGCATGAATTCTCGGGCGGGCAGCGGCAACGCATCGCCATCGCCCGTGCCATCATCACCCGCCCGCGACTGCTCGTCGCTGATGAGGCCGTGTCGGCGCTCGATGTGAGCGTGCAGGCGCAGATTCTCAACCTTCTCATGGATTTGCAGGACGATCTTGGACTTGCGATCCTGTTCATCAGCCATGACCTTGCGGTCGTCTCGAGCATCTGTGACGATGTGCTGGTGATGCGCGAGGGGCAGGTGCTCGAACGCGGCCCGGTGGCAGACGTCCTGACACGCCCCGCGCAGGATTACACCCGCACGCTTCTGGCGGCGGCCACGCTTGAGGATTGACCATGACCCGTTTCGTTCACCTGACCGACCTTCACGTCACCGACCCGGAGCGCGATGATCCTCAACGCCTGTCCGACACGTCCGCGATGCTGGCGCAGGCGGTGGCCGAGATCGGTCGCATGGACCCGGCCCCCGATTTCGTGGCGATTCCGGGTGACCTGACCAATCACGGTGACATCGAAAGCTATCAAAGTGTGCAGGCCGCGCTTGCGCCCTTGTCGATGCCGGTCGTCATGTCGCTGGGCAATCACGACACCCGCGAGAGTTTTCGCGCGGTCTTCGACCCCGATGCGCGGCGCGACGCGACGCCTGCCTTTCACGACCGGGTGTTGGCCGGGCTGCATGTCATCGCGCTGGACAGTTCGGTGCCGCGCCGGGTCGGTGGCGCCATCGGCGCGGAACAGTTTGCCTTGCTCGACGCGGCGCTGGCCGCGCATCCGGACCTGCCCAAGCTGATCCTGTGCCACCATCCACCCGCCATGCCACAGGATGCTGGGCTGGCATGGGAGAGCCTGACACCCGAAGACAGCGCGATCCTTGCCGCGCATCTTGCCGGCCGGAACGTGATCGCCATCCTGAGCGGCCATGTCCATTGCAACCGCGTGCTGCACTGGCATGGCATCCCGGTGGTGATCGCGACCGGCCTGCACAACACCGTGGACCTGCTGGAACCGGCTGACATGGTGATGCAGGAGGGCGCGGGGCTTGCCATTGCGCAGGTTCTGCCCGATGCGCTCGATATCCGCTTCGTGCCGCTGGCGCCCCGGGGGGCGGTGCTGGGCCGGATCGGGGCCGACCGGTTGCGGGAGTTCGCCTGAGTGACCGCGCCAGGGACCGGGGATGACAAGGATGACCACCTTCTCGTGCTGAGCGGGGCCTACAACGTGCGTGATCTGGGCGGATACCGCACCCGAACGGGCGATCTCACCCAGCGTCACAGGCTGTTGCGCGCCGATTCCCCGCATCGGCTGACTTCGGGGGATCTCGACCTCTTGCTGGA
>NZ_JAWLDS010000041.1:0-24391 GCF_041686535.1 Aquicoccus sp.
CAACTCGAAGAGGCCCGCATCAACGACAACGCCGCGCGCAGGCTCTCCGAGGGCGGCTTTGCCTCCGAATCCCGCGTCGCCTCTGCACGCGCCGCGATCCGCGGCGCCGAAGCGGCGGTTAAATCCGCCGAGGCCGAGGTCAAGACCGCACAATCGGGCCTTATGACGGTGGCGGCCGGGATCCAGTCGGCCGAAGCGGCCGTGAAGACAGCAGAAAAGGAGATGTCGCGGCTCGAGATTCACGCGCCCTTTGCGGGGCTCCTCGAATCCGATACCGCCGAACTCGGCTCGCTGCTCTCGCCCAACGGGCTCTGCGCCACCGTGATACAGCTCGACCCGATCCGGGTCGTCGGTTTCGTGCCCGAAACCCAGATCGACCGCGTCGAGGTGGACGCGCCCGCCGGGGCCCGCCTGGCGGACGGGCGCGAGGTGGAGGGCCGTGTCACCTTCATCTCGCGCGCCGCCGATCCGACGACCCGCACCTTCCGGGTCGAACTTCAGGTCCCCAATCCCGATCTTGACATCCGCGACGGCCAGACCGCCGAAATCGCCATCGCCTCGGACGGCGCAGCGGCGCATCTCGTGCCACAATCGGCCCTCACGCTCAGCGATGACGGCAATCTCGGGGTGCGAATCGTCGACGACGAGAACCGCGCCCGGTTCCGCGAGGTCAGCCTCCTGCGAGACACCGCGGAGGGCGCCTGGGTCACGGGCCTCGACGAGCGCGCCGACGTGATCGTGATCGGACAGGAATACGTGATCGACGGCGTGCCGGTGCGCGCCAGTTACGAGGATCCCGCGCAATGACCGGTATCGTCGACTGGGCCGCGCGCCGCGCCCGCATGGTGCTGGCCTTCATAGCGCTCTCGCTTCTTGCCGGGGGCTATTCCTATTTCCAGCTCCCCAAGGAGGGCGAGCCCGACATCCAGATCCCCGGGCTCTTCGTCTCGGTGCCCTTCCCCGGTATCTCCGCCGACGACAGCGAAACGCTGCTCGTCAAGGTGATGGAGACCGAGCTCAGCGATCTCGACGGGCTCAAGACGATGACCTCGACCGCGGCCGAGAACTATGCCGGCGTGTTCCTGGAGTTCGAGTTCGGCTGGAACAAGAGCGCGACCATGGCCGATGTGCGCGAGGCAATGTCCACCGCCGAAGGCCAATTCCCGGACGGATACGAGAAATATTCGATCAACGAGATCAATTTTTCGGAATTCCCGGTTCTCATCATCAACCTTACCGGGGCGGTTCCCGAGCGGACGATGAACCAGATCGCCAAGGATCTGCAAGACCGGGTCGAGGCGCTCGATTCCGTGCTCGAAGCGGGCATTGCCGGCAACCGCGACGAAATGCTCGAAGTGGTGATCGACCCGCTCAAGCTCGAATCCTACAACGTGACCGCGAGCGAATTGATATCGGTCGTTCAGAACAACAACCAGTTGATCGCGGCGGGCGAGGTGGATTCCGCATCGGGCACCTTCGCGGTCAAGATCCCGTCAAGCTTTGACGAGCCGCAGGATGTCTATTCCCTGCCGGTCAAGACGAATGGCGACCGGGTGGTCACGCTGGGCGATCTGGCCGACATTCGCCTGACCTTCGAAGACCGCGATTCCACGGCGCGTTTCAACGGCGAGAACACGGTCGCGCTCCAGGTCGTCAAACGCAAGGGTTTCAACCTGCTCGACATGGCCGACACGGTCAAGGAGACGGTGCAGAGCGCCAGCGAGGAATGGCCCGCCGAAATGCGTGCCGCCGTGAAGGTCGGAAGTTCCAACGACCAGTCCCGCGTCGTGGGCTCGATGATCAGCCAGCTCGAAGGCTCGGTGCTGACCGCCATCGCGCTGGTGATGATCGTGGTGCTCGGGGCCCTCGGCGTGCGGCCCGCGCTGCTCGTGGGGTTCGCCATCCCGACCTCTTTCCTGCTGTGCTTTGCCTTTCTCGCCGTGATGGACGTTCCGGTGTCCAATATCGTTATGTTCGGCCTGATCCTTGCCGTCGGCATGTTGGTCGACAGCGCCATCGTGGTGGTCGAATACGCCGACAAGCGCATCCAGGCCGGTACCGGGCCCATGCATGCCTATGTCGAGGCCGCCAAACGCATGTTCTGGCCGGTGATCTCGTCGACCGCGACCACGCTCTGCGCCTTTCTTCCGATGCTGTTCTGGCCCGGTGTGCCGGGACAGTTCATGGGGATGCTGCCGGTCACGCTGATTTTCGTGCTCTCGGCCTCGCTCATCGTGGCGCTGATCTATCTGCCGGTCATGGGCGGGGTGACGGGGCGCGTGACCCGCGTCTTCACGCGGATTGCGGGCTGGTTGCGCGCGCGTCTTGGCTGGACGGTGCGCGCCGCGCTCGTCCCGCCCGCGCTGGGCCTGGTCTTCGTCGGCATGATGCAGATCCTCAACCCCGATTACCTCGTTCGGCCGCTGACCGGCGGACCAACCCCGCTGACCGGAGTCATGGCCTATGTGCCCGGCATCGTCATTTTCCTGCTCGGGGCGATGGCAAGTTCGATCACATTGACCGCGGCCAGGATCACGCGCCGCCCACCGCCCGTCGCCGGACGCCGCCGCCGAACCGGGTTCGGTCGGTTCATCAAGCTCCTGACCGGCAATCCGATCATGCCGATCGTGACGATCGCGGCGGTGGTCTTCGTGGTGGTCAACGTCTTTGTCTATTACGGCGAGAACAACAACGGCACCGAGTTCTTCGTCGAGAGCGAGCCCGAGCAGGCCATTGTTTACGTGCGCGCGCGCGGCAATCTCTCGATCGGGCAGAAGGATCGGCTCGTGCAGCAGGCCGAGAAGGTCGTGCTGGCCCATCCGGGTGTCGACAACGCCTTTGCCTTCGCCGGCGAGGGCGGACTGGACAACAACACCGGCGGCGCAGAGCCGCCCAAGGACACGATCGGCCAGGTCCAGTTCGAGACCATCCCCTGGGAAGAGCGTGCCGACCGACCCGAACTCGACGGCGACACGGTGATCGCCGAACTGACCGAGGCGCTCGAACAGATCCCCGGCATCAAGATCGAGATCCTGGCCCAGGGGCGCGGCCCCGCCTCGGCCAAGCCGGTGCACCTGCGCCTCAGTGGCGACAATTGGGAAGACCTCATCGCGGCCACCGAAACCGCGCGCGCCCGTTTCGACGATAACCCGGCGCTCGAACTCGTCGAGGATACGCTGCCCCTGCCCGGTATCGACTGGCAGATCGACGTCGATGTCGAACGGGCCGGGCGCTTCGGCGCCGACGTGGCGACCGTGGGCGGCATGGTCCAGCTCGTGACCCGCGGCCTGCTGCTCGACACGATGCGGGTCGAGAGTTCGGACGAGGAGATCGAGATCCGCGTCCGCCTGCCCGAGGGCGATCGCGTGCTCTCCACGCTCGACACGCTCAAGGTCCGCACCGCCGACGGGCTGATCCCGCTGTCGAATTTCATCAACCGTCAACCGGTCGCCAAGCTGGCCGAGATCAACCGCACCAACCAGACCCGCTATTTCGATGTGAAGGCCGGGGTCCGCTCGGGTTTGCAGAAGCTGGTTTTTCAAGGCCAAACACGGCCCGATCCAGACGGCACAATCTCGGACCTCGAGGGTGGTCAGCGCGCGGTCGTGGGTGCCGGAGCACTCGGTCTGTCGGATAGCGAGGCTCTGGACATGCGATCCGATACGTTGGCGGTCCTCCAACAGGACAGCGATGGCACGCTGCGTGGCGCGAACGGAAGCGCTTATGCCGTCGTGGAGCGCGGCGCACCATTTTCGGACGCACAACTGCAGAACCTGATCGACGAGGGGGCGGCAAAGCTTGTGGCCGTCACCGCCAACGAGCGCATCGCCGGGCTTACCGAATGGCTTGAAACCGGCCCCTTGCCGGATGGCATCGAATGGGAATGGACCGGCGACCAGGACGATCAGGCGGAAAGCCAGACCTTCCTGATGACCGCCTTCGCGGGTGCGCTGGCGTTGATGTTCATCATCCTGCTGGCACAGTTCAACAGCTTTTACAACGCGGTGCTGGTGCTGCTGGCCGTGGTCCTGTCGACCACCGGTGTTCTGATCGGGATGCTGGTCATGGATCAGCCCTTTTCGATCATCATGACCGGCGTGGGCATCGTTTCGCTCGCGGGCATCGTGGTGAACAACAACATCGTGCTCATCGACACCTATCAGGAATACGCCGGCTACATGCCCCGCGGCGAGGCGATCATTCGCACCGCCGAGGACCGTATCCGCCCGGTGATCCTCACCACGCTCACCACCATGGCCGGCCTCACGCCGATGATGTTCGGGCTCAGCCTCAATTTCTGGGAGGGCGGCTACGCGATCGACAGCCCCACGGCGCTGTGGTGGAAACAACTGGCCACCGCGGTCGTGTTCGGCCTTGGCGTGGCCACCATGCTCACGCTGGTCTTCACGCCCTCTATGCTGGCGCTCAGGGTCTGGGTCTCGACCTATGCCGGCTGGTCCGCCCGCGCGCTGGCCGCACTCAGCCTCGGCCGGGCCAGCCGGGCGGCCCAGGATTTCGCCCTGCGCCGCGCCGCCAGCCGCACAAGGGTGCCGGAATTGCTCTGGCCCACAGAGTTCGCCACTGTCACAGCCGATTTCGAAGATGTCGACGACGGCACCGTCGATCCCACGGCCGACGAGATGCAATCGGTCTTCGCCCGCCTCGGCAAGCTGCAATCGTCCGCCGATCCCGACGAGGACGGCACCCCGGCGGACCAGAAAAGCGACGAAACCGACGGCAAGACGGGCAAGGGCAACGACACCGTGCGCGCGGCGGAGTGACGCCAGGGGCGGATTGCTCGCGTCAGACGGCGCCGCGCCTTCACGCGCGGCGTGCGCCCCGGTTCAGACCTGCCACAGCACAGGGTCGTCAAGACTCCGCGCGACGGACACGCGGCCCGAACCGGTATCCGCGGCGAAAACCACCGCCTGCCAGGCATCGCGCCATGGCTCTTCAACCGGATGGGGCGGCGCCATGCCATGGGCATGGGCCGGGGCGAATCCCGACCGCCCATAGTAGGCCGGATCACCAAAGACAAAGACCGCCGCCACCCCTGCGCCGCGCAATCGTGCCAATCCTTCGGCGATCAGCGCACCGCCGATTCCCTTTCGCTGACATTCCGGCCGCGCCGCCAATGGCGCCAGCAGCGCCGCCCTGCGCCCCGCGACCCGGGCCGCGCTGAACAGGATATGCCCGGCCGCGCCTTCGTCGGTTTCAGCCAGCAGCGACAGGACGGGCTGCGCCGTCTCGTCCCGCAAGAGCGCGGCGACGAGGTCCGCCTCGTCGTCCTGCCCGAACGCCGCCCGGTGAATATCCCGAACCGTGGCCGCGTCTGCCGCATCTGCATCCCGAACCCGGATCACGCCGCCTCGTCGCGGTCCGACGCCTGCCGCTTCCACAGGTTCCAGTAGCGCCCCTGCCGCGCCAGAAGGTCGGCATGGGTGCCCTCTTCCGCGATCTCGCCGTTCTCAAGAACCACGATCCGGTCGGCATCCGCAACCGTGGACAGGCGGTGCGCGATCATCAGCACCGTGCGTCCCTCGGCGGCGCGCTTGAGCGCGCCCTGGATCTCCTGCTCGGTCTGGGTATCGAGCGCGCTCGTCGCCTCGTCCAGAAGCAGGATCGGCGGGTTCTTGAGCAGGGTCCGGGCGATGCCCACCCGCTGTTTCTCGCCGCCCGAGAGCTTCAGTCCGCGTTCACCCACGGCCGTGTCATAGCCCTGTGGCAGGCTCATGATGAAATCGTGGATCTGCGCGTCCTTGGCCGCCGCGATGATCTCGTCCTCGCTGGCCCCGTCGCGGCCATAGGCGATGTTGTAGCGGATCGTGTCATTGAACAGCACCGTGTCCTGCGGCACCACGCCGATCGCGTCATGCAGGCTCTTCTGGGTGACATCCCGCACATCCTGCCCGTCGATCGTCAATGCCCCGCCCTGCACATCGTAGAACCGGAACAACAGCCGCCCGATGGTCGATTTGCCCGACCCCGAGGGCCCCACGATGGCCACGCTTTCGCCCGCGTCCACCGTCAGGCTCACCCCCTTGAGGATCTGGCGGTCGTCCTCGTAGCCAAAGCGCAGGTCGTCAAGCCGCACCACGCCACCCGCGACCTCCAGCGGTCGGGCTCCGGGCTTGTCGGCCACGTCCGTCGGCTGCTCCAGCAGGTCGAACATCTCGCCCATGTCCACCAGCGCCTGCCGGATCTCGCGGTAAACCGTGCCGAGGAAATTGAGCGGCATGGTAATCTGGATCATGTAGGCATTTACCATCACGAAATCGCCCACGGTAAGCGTGCCGTTCTGCACCTCGAGCGCGGCAAAGACCATCACCGCCACCAACCCGCCGGTGATCAGGAAGGACTGCCCGAAATTGAGGAAGGCCAGCGAATAGGCGGTCTTGAGCGCGGCGCGCGCATAGGCTGACATGGCCTTGTCATAACGCTGCGCCTCGCGCTCCTCGGCGCCGAAATACTTGACCGTCTCGAAGTTCAAAAGGCTGTCGATCGCCTTCTGGTTGGCATCCGTGTCCTGGTCGTTCATCTCGCGGCGCAGCTTCACCCGCCATTCCGTCACCTTGAAGGTGAACCACACATAAAGCGCGATGGTCAGCACCACCGCCCCGAGGTAGCGCGCGTCGAAAAGCCAGAAGAAGATCACCCCGATCATCGCAAGCTCAAGCACCAGCGGCGCGATGCTGAACAGCAGAAAGCGCAGCAGGAACTCCACCCCCTTCACCCCGCGCTCGATGATCCGGCTGAGGCCCCCCGTCCGGCGCGTGATGTGATAGCGCATCGAGAGGCGGTGAATGTGCTGGAACGTCTCCAGCGCCAGCGCCCGCAGCGCCCGCTGCCCCACCGCGGCGAAAAACGCGTCGCGCAATTGCTGGAACCCGTTGGTCATCAGCCGCGACATGCCATAGGCCACGGTCAGCCCCACGGCGCCCAGCATGAGCTGGCTCATGCCCTCGCCCGCACCGCTGCCCGATCCCGCCTCGTCCCCGCCGAGCGCGTCGACCGCGAGCTTGTAGATCATCGGCGTCAGCACGGCGATCACCTTGGCCGCCACCAGCGCCACCATGGCCAGCACCACCCGGCGTTTCACCCATGCCGGCTCATCCGGCCAGAGATAGGGCGCGACCCGCCGGATCGTGCGCAGACCCGATGCCTGGTCCGTGTTGAGCCTGGTCTCGGTCTTGGCGCGGCGTCGGCGCATCGGCAGTCCTTTCCTCGGGGTCGAGTGGCCTAGATAGGCCCGTTTCCCGGGGATTGCCAGAGGGTGCCACGCCACGCCCCACTTGGCGTTAGACCGGACAAACCCTCATTCGCGCGGAATGTCGAAGACCTGCCCGGGATAGATCAGGTCTGGGTCACGAATACGATCGCGATTGGCCTCGTAGAGCCGGACATAAAGAATGCCCTTGCCGTAATTCTCGCGCGAGATCGCCCAGAGCGTATCGCCCGGCTGCACCGTCACCGGCGCCACCGGTCCGGATGCGGTCCCCGACCCGTCCCGGGCTTCGGCCAGGGCATCCGGCGCCTCGCGCTTGAACGGTGTCTCGACCCGGCTCACCACCTTGCCCTCCTCGTCGACCTGGTCAATGCGCAACGTGTAAACGCCGGTGTCCACATCCGGCAGATCGGTCCGCCAGTTCCCGTCTGCAGTGATCCGCGAAGTGGTCACGGCGCGGTTGTCGATATAGACACGGACAAACCCGCCATCTGACGCGTCCAGACGACGCCCCCGCCCGGTGATCTCGACAGCTCCGGCGTCGGAATAGGAAATCGCATCAATCGCCACCTCGCTCATCGCCTCTGGCGTTGCCGGGTCCGATGCCGGCGGCTGCATCACCCGCACCCCGGCGTCATCCGACATCAGGACCGCCGTCCGCCGTTGCGCGGGTTCGGGCGCGGCCTCGGGCGCAGGCGCGCCGTCTGCCGGTTCCGTCTCGGGGCGGTCCGACGGGGCCGTGACCACCGTCTCCGCGTCCGGCCGCGGCGCGGCCCCGGGCCGCGCATCGGGGTCCTCGGAATTCCCGGCCCGCGCGGGCCGCTCCCCGTCGTCGCGGGACCGGTCGGCGCCGGGCTCGTCACCGACCGCCGTCTCGTCCTGACCGCCGGTCATGTCATCGCGGGCAGCCTCTTCATGCCCGAGCGTGTCCTTCACCGACACCTGCGGCGCCGATCCGGTCTCTTCCGGCTCGGTGCCTGCATCGCCGTCCCGAGCGCCGGCGTCCTCCGGCGCGACCACGTCACGCTCCGGCTCCACCGCGGCTGTCGTCACCGGCGCGAGGATCGCCTCGTCCCGCGACACCAGGCGCGCCCCGTCCATGATCTGCACCAGCCGCAGAACCCGCGCCGCATCCGACGGTGGCAGATTCAGGAAACCCGCAAAACTGCCATCGCCCGCGGCCTGCAGGCGGCTCATCTCCTCGCCATCGAGCTCGATCAGGATCTCTGCCCCGGGTGCGCCGCGCCCTGCCACCATCGCGCTGCCATCCGCCTCGATCCGCACCACGTCGAAGCGGGGCAGACGCGACCCGTCCTCCGCCGCATCGCCAGTCTCCGCCCTATCCTCGGTGGGGGCGGCCGGCTCATCCGCGACCGGCCGTTCGGGCGCGGTTTCGGCTTCGCCCAGGGGCTCGGGCTCGGATGCAACGTCCGGCGCCGGTTCGTCCTGGGCAACGGACCCGGCCTCCGGTGACGTCTCGCCCTCCGGCACTGTCCCGTCCTTTGGGGCGGAAACCTTGGGCACAGCCACCTCCACACGCTCCGGCGCGCTTGCGCGCGGCTCGGGCGCGGGGGTCAACACCCCACCCCACCAGGCGCCCGCCAATGCTACCGCGGCAACCGCGGCCCCCGCCAGCATCACGCCCTGCATCCCGGACAGCCCGGCCAGTTTGCTCATGTCAGAATCCTTCCCCTCCGCGCCATGGCAGCAAACGCGGTTGAGCCTCTTTAGCAACAAGTATAACAGGGGTCAAAACACCTCTTGCCCCACAGAACGGACCCCGATGACCGCATCCGCGCCAAAACCCTCGATCTGTGTCTATTGCGGCTCGCGCCCCGGCGCCGATCCGGCCTATATCGAAGCCGCCACCGAATTCGGCACCGTGCTGGCCCGGGAAGGCTGGCGGCTGGTCTATGGCGCGGGCGATGTCGGGCTGATGGGGGCCGTGGCCCGCGCCGCGCAATCGGCGGGCGGCGATACGTTCGGCGTGATCCCCTCGCATCTCATGCAACTCGAAGTGGGCAAGCGCGATCTCACCCGTTTCGTCGTCACCGAGAACATGCACGAACGCAAGAAGGTCATGTTCATGAATTCCGATGCCATCGTGGTCCTGCCCGGCGGCGCGGGCAGTCTCGACGAGTTCTTCGAAGTGCTCACCTGGGCGCAGCTCGGACTGCATGCCAAGCCGATCCTGCTGCTCGACACGAATGGTTACTGGGGTCCGCTCACGGCCCTTGTGGATCACGTGATCGCGCAGGGCTTTGCCGATGCATCGCTGCGCAACTTCATCACGCGCGTGGAGACCCCCGAAGCGGCCCTTGCGACCCTCCGCGAAAGGCTCCTCGCCTCGGGCTGAGCCCGCAGTCCTGGCTCTTTCTTGGCAAAAATACTCACCCGCACAACGCCGCCACGCGCACCGCGTCCGGGCGTCATCGCGCATCAAAAAACGGCCGCCCCAAAAGGACGGCCGCTGATCCATGCCTGGTAGGCAGGTTCACTTCATCCGGCTCGCCACGTTTTCCCAGTTCACCAGCTTGTCGAGGAAATTCTGAAGGTAAGCCGGACGCTTGTTGCGGAAATCGATGTAGTAGGAATGCTCCCAAACATCGCAACCCAACAGCGCGGTCTGGTCAAAGCAAAGCGGGTTCACACCGTTCTCGGTCTTGGTCACCGCCAGCGAACCGTCGGCGTTCTGCACCAGCCAGCACCAGCCCGATCCGAACTGCCCGGCCCCAGCGGCGGCGAACTCTTCCTTGAACTTGTCGACCGATCCGAACGCCTCGGTGAGGGCTTTTTCCAGCTCGCCCGGCATACCCGTCTCGCCCGGGCCCATCATTTCCCAGAACTGCATGTGGTTCCAGTGTTGCGAGGCGTTGTTGAAAATCCCGTTCTGGGCCACGGCCCCGGCCTTGTAGGTGCCTTTCACGATCTCTTCGAGCGACTTGCCCTCCCACTCGGTTCCCGCGATGAGCTTGTTGCCGTTGTCGACATAGGCCTTGTGGTGCAGGTCGTGGTGATATTCCAGCGTCTCCTTCGACATGCCCTTCGCCGCCAGCGCATCATGGGCATAAGGAAGATCAGGAAGTTCGAAAGCCATGGGAAAGCCCCCCTTTTTGTTCGCGTTAAACCATTATCAGACAAATGGGGGCCAAGCCCGCCAAAGGTCAACCCCGCGGCAGCATAAAATCCCGCGCCGATGCCATCGGCAAAGCTCTCCTGCACGTCGCTGGCCCGACCGGGCGGGCGGCGGCGCGCATGGTGCCACGTCTCAGCGGTGGACGATCTGTGCACCGTTGCGCAATTCATAGATCACGCCCTGCTCGGCCCCCAGGCCTTCCATCCCGGCCACGTCCAGCCCCAGCACCAGCCCGCGCAGCACCGTGAGCGCCACACCGTGGCTCACCACCAGCGCCGGGCCGTCGAGATCATCGAGAAACGCGCCCACCCGCGCCTGCATGTCCGCCAATGTCTCGCCGGGGCCGTCGAGACACAGCATCAAGGTGCTGCGCTCCTCGAAGAACGCGCGGTCCTGTGCGGTCAGGTCGGCGTAATACCGCCCCTCCCACGCGCCCAGGTGGATCTCCTTCAAACGGTCGTCGAACAGCGGCTCAAGGCCAAGCGCCCCAAGCGCCAGCTCTGCGGTCTGGCGGGTGCGCTTTTGCGGGCTGCAATAGATGCCAAGCCCCTCGGGCAGATCAAGCCGCGCCAGGATTTCGCCCTGCCGACGCGCATGATCCCGGCCCAGCTCGCTCAGATCCGACTCGAGCTGCCCCTGAACCCGTCCGGCGGCGTTCCAGGTCGTCTGCCCATGGCGCAAAAGATAAAGCGGCGGTCTGTCACCCATGCCATCCTCCACGATCACTGTCCCAAGAAAAAAGGGCGTGCCCGGCATGGACACGCCCCGGAATTCTGGTGGGTGATGAGAGATTTGAACTCCCGACATCTTCGATGTGAACGAAGCGCTCTACCACTGAGCTAATCACCCGGTGGACGGCTGTTTAGCCTCACTTTGCGCCCTCTGCAAGAGGGTCATTGGGCTCTTTGTCCGCCTCCGCTCCGGACCCGGCGGGGCGCGCGGGGGCGGGTTTTGGCTGGCGGTTGCGGATCGCATAGACATCGCCGTTCGACAGCTTCTTGCTATGCTGCACCTTGACCTTGCCCAGCCCCGGCAGATCCAGGCCGCGCCCCTCGGCAATCGCCCCGGCAATCTCGGACAGAACGGCCTCGACGGCGGGTTTGACATAACGCGGCTTCACGCCCGAGCGGCTCACCACCGCGTCGACCAGTTCCTTCTTGCGCATGGCCGGCGCGGCCACCTCGGGGCGGCTTTGCTCGACCACCACGGGGTCGGGCGTGGCCACCGTCGCGGCGCGTGCCGGTTTGGCGGTGGATTTCGGGCTTACCTTGACCGTTCTCGGCCGCGCTTCACCTGCGGATTTCGTGGATGTCGTGGTGCTCTTGGCCATCTTGTGCCGCCTCGCTTTCATTACTGCCTGATTGAATGTCTTTTTTCCGGTAACGCTAACCGCAAAACCGCGAAAAATCCAGTTTCAAACCGGGGCAACCATGAAAAGTTGCGCAAAACGCGCCGCACCGCTAATGTTTAGTCATTAAACGACCGCTTGGGGGCGTCATGAAACGAATTTGCATCCCGGCCGTTCTGGCCGTCACGTTGACCATATCCACCGCCCATGCCTCGGGCCTTTCCGATCCCGTGATCGAAGAGGACCTGATCGCCACCGAAACCGCGGCCAGCTCCTCGGCGCCCGGCACCGGGCTTCTGCTGTTTCTCGCCGCGGTGATGACCTGGGCCACCTCGCGCTGATCGGGGCGGGCCCGTTCGGGTAAAGAGGGGGCGCAAGGCGCCTTGTGATCGTGGTGGCAACAGTTGCACGACGGAGTGAGCCCAATACTAACGGTAGACGGGACCGCAGATGCTGCAGCTTTGCTATCCAATCCACCCAAATTCGAGCGTTCAGGCGACCCAAGACGAGATCTCAAAGGAAAACGCTTGATCAACCAGTGAGACTACTAAGTGGTACCGTAGCGATCACAATTTCTTCCGTAGCGCTATGCCCACTGCCCATTAAACAATAGATCAAATCAGTCTACAAAGCACCTTGGTTGTTCACTTTTCCCGGTCGCGGCTGAATGAAAGTTCAGTGGTCGATCAGTGGCTTTAAACGGCGTGATTTCGCTGAATTTGCCACCACCAAGGCAAATGTTTGTTCCGTCCGCATATCCATCGCGTCATCTCACTCGTTTCACGACGCCCCCCGCGGTCATCCCCCAAACCCTACGCCACCGCCGGGCAAACCATCCGACTCCACCCGGCCCAACGCAACAGGCCGTCCCGGTCACCCGGAACGGCCTGCTGTTTCATCGACCAGAAGGCCGGGGTGGGGCTCAATGCGCCGTGGCGCCAGCCCCGCCCTTGTTCTCGGCCAGCCGCGCGGCGGCGGCGGCCTCTTCGGCGGCTTCGTCCCAGTCCACCGGCTCGGGTTCGCGCACCAGTGCGATCTTCAGAACCTCGCTGACATGGCTCACCGGGATGATCTTGAGCCCCTCCTTCACGTTGTCGGGAATCTCGGCAAGGTCCTTCTCGTTCTCCTCGGGGATCAGCACCGTCTTGATGCCCCCGCGCAGAGCGGCCAGCAATTTCTCCTTCAATCCGCCAATGCCCAGCGCATTGCCCCGAAGCGTGACCTCGCCGGTCATGGCGATATCCTTGCGCACCGGGATACCGGTGAGAACCGAAACGATGGACGTGACCATCGCCAGCCCCGCACTCGGCCCGTCCTTGGGCGTCGCACCTTCGGGCACGTGGACGTGAATGTCGAACGTGTCGAACCGCGGCGGCTTGATCCCGATCTGCGGCGCGATCGAACGCACATAGGATGAGGCCGCGTCGATCGACTCCTTCATCACGTCACCCAGCTTGCCGGTGGTCTTCATCCGCCCCTTGCCGGGCAGGCGCAGCGCCTCGATGTTGAGAAGCTCACCACCCACCGACGTATAGGCCAGCCCGGTCACGACGCCGACCTGGTCCTGTTCCTCGGCCAGGCCATAGCGGAACTTCTTCACGCCAAGGAAATCGGTGATGTTCTCGTCGTTCACGACGATCGTTTCCGCCTCCTTCTTGACGATCATCGTCACCGCCTTGCGGGCGATCTTGGCGATCTCGCGCTCCATGTTCCGCACCCCCGCCTCGCGGGTATAGTGCCGGATGATCGACGTGAGCGCCGAGTCCTCGATCACCAGCTCGCCCTTCTTGAGACCGTGGTTCTTGACCTGCTTGTCCAGAAGGTGCTGCTTGGCGATCTCGCGCTTTTCATCCTCGGTATAGCCCGCCAGCGGGATGATCTCCATCCGGTCGAGAAGCGGCCCCGGCATGTTGTAGCTGTTGGCCGTGGTCAGGAACATCACGTTAGACAGGTCGTATTCGACCTCGAGATAGTGGTCCGAGAAGGTGCTGTTCTGTTCGGGATCGAGCACCTCGAGCATCGCACTCGCCGGATCGCCCCGGAAATCCTGCCCCATCTTGTCGATCTCGTCGAGCAGGATGAGCGGATTGGTGGTCTTGGCCTTCTTCAGCGCCTGGATGATCTTGCCCGGCATCGAGCCGATATAGGTCCGGCGGTGACCGCGGATCTCGCTCTCGTCACGCACCCCGCCAAGCGAAATGCGGATGAACTCGCGCCCCGTGGCCCGCGCCACGGATTTGCCGAGGCTGGTCTTGCCCACGCCCGGCGGCCCCACAAGGCACATGATCGGCCCCTTGAGCTTCTTCGAGCGTTGCTGCACCGCGAGATACTCGACGATCCGCTCCTTGACCTTCTCCAGGCCATAGTGATCGGCATCGAGGATCTCCTGCGCCTTGTGCAGGTCTTTCTTGACCCGGCTCTTGACGCCCCACGGAATGGCCAGCATCCAGTCGAGGTAGTTGCGCACCACCGTCGCCTCGGCGCTCATCGGGCTCATGTTCTTGAGCTTCTTGAGCTCGGCCTCGGCCTTTTCGCGGGCCTCCTTGGACAGCTTGGTCTTGGCGATCTTCTCTTCGAGTTCCGCGATCTCGTTCGCGCCCTCCTCGCCATCGCCCAGCTCCTTCTGAATGGCCTTCATCTGCTCATTCAGGTAATATTCGCGCTGGGTCTTCTCCATCTGGCTCTTGACGCGCGTCTTGATCTTCTTCTCGACCTGCAACACGCTCATCTCGCCCTGCATCAGGCCATAGATCTTCTCGAGCCGCTCGCTCACCGAAAGCGTCTCCAAGAGCTCCTGCTTCTGGCCCACCTCGATGCCCAGGTGCCCCGCCACGAGGTCGGCCAGCTTGGCCGCATCCTCCGCCTCGCTGACCGCGGCCAGCGCCTCTTCGGGGATGTTCTTGCGGATCTTGGCGTAACGCTCGAATTCATTCGCGACGGTGCGCTGCAAAGCGGTCAGCGTCGCGGTATCGCCCGGCATCTCGGTCAGGTACTCGGCCCGCGCCTCGAAGAATTCCTCGTTGTCGAGATACTCGACGATGCGCACCCGCGCCTGCCCCTCGACCAGCACCTTGACCGTGCCGTCGGGCAGCTTGAGCAGTTGCAGCACATTGGCCACCACGCCGGCCTTGTAGATGCCCTCGGCTGTGGGCTCGTCCACGCTCGGGTCGATCTGGCTCGACAACAGGATCTGCTTGTCGTCGGCCATCACCTCTTCAAGCGCGCGCACCGATTTCTCGCGCCCGACGAAAAGCGGCACGATCATGTGCGGAAAAACCACGATGTCGCGCAGCGGCAGCACGGGATAGGATGTGTTGAGTGGCTCTTGCATGCTCTGGTCCTTGTTCTTGGCAAGACGCCGGGCCCCTCGATCAGGCAGCGCGCGGCGTCTCCACGTTTCCGAAAGATTAATTGGGCGTTGCCCGCGCCCGTTTCAACCTCTCGGGCCAGAATGCACGCGCAGCACGCGACGGGCAAGCGACGATTGCAGACGGAATCGACCCAGACGCGGCGTTTCCCGGATGACAGCGCCAGAAGCCACGCTATCCTGCGCCCGCCAGACAGGGAGACCACGATGATCGCACAATTCGGACCCGACACCGCGCTATTGCTCATCGACGTGCAAAAGGGCGTGCATGACCTCACCCATTGGGGCGGCCGGAACGGACGGATGAACAACCCCGGTTGCGACGACCGCCTGCGCGACCTGCTCGGGGGCTTCCGCACCGCCGGACGCCGGGTGGCCTTCACCCGCCATGACAGCGTCGAACCCGGCAGCCCGCTCAAGTTTTCCCTGCCCACCGGCGCACAGATCGACGGGCTCGACCCCGCCCCGGGCGAGATCGTTGTCGAGAAATCGGTCAATTCCGGCTTCATCGGCACCGATCTCGACGCGCAATTGCGCGCCGCCGGCATCGCCCGCCTCGTCATCGCCGGCTATTTCACCAATTTCTGCGTCGAAACCACCACCCGCATGGCCGGGAACATGGGCTATGACTGCCATCTCGTCCACGATGCCTGCGCCACCTGCAACCATGCCGATCTCAACGGCACCGATCACGACCCCGACCGCGTGCATGCCATGTCGGTGGGCAATCTTCACGGCGAGTTCTGCACCGCCATCACCGCCACCGACGCCCTGGCCCTGCTGGGCGCCGACGCCCCCCACCTCGTCCGCGCCCAGGGCAACGAACCCACTTCCGACATCCCCGCCCGCCGCAGCGCCTGACCCGGAACGGACCGCCCCCGGCCCTTCATCTTGCCACAAATACTCCCGCCGGAGGCACACGGGACGGCGGGCGGGGCGATCTGCGCAAGCAGGAGCGCCGTTCCGCCGTCACTTGCCGGGGCTGGCCATCCGGCACAAGGCTGCTAGGCTCCCGCTCACCACACACCCAAGGCAGGTTCCATGGCCGACGATCTTCACCCCGACAGCGACCAGAATCCGGCCCTGCGGCGCGCGGCGCTCATTGCCGGGCCGCTGCTGGGGCTGGCGCTCATGGCGCTGCCCGCGCCCGGCGCGCTCGACCTTGCCGCATGGCGGCTAGCCGGGCTGATCGCCTGGATGGTGACCTGGTGGATCGGGCAGGCCGTGCCGCTCGCCGCCACCGCGCTTCTGCCGGTGCCGCTCATGCCCGCACTCGGCATCGCGCCGGTCGCGCAGGTGACGCAATCCTATGCCGACCCGATCATCTTTCTCTTTCTCGGCGGCTTCATGATCGCCGCCGCGATGCAGCGCCACGCGCTGCACCGGCGCATCGCGCTGGCCATCGTGGCCGCCATGGGGGCGGCGCCCGCGCGGATCACGCTGGGCTTCATGCTGGCCACCGCGTTCCTGTCGATGTGGATTTCCAACACCGCCAGCACCGTGATGATGTTCGCCGTCGCCCTGCCGGTGATCGGCTTTGTCGGCGAGAACAGCCCCGATGACGCGCGCAGCCGCCGTTTCGGCGTGGCGCTGATGCTGGCCATCGCCTATTCCGCCTCGATCGGCGGGGTCGCCACGCTGATCGGCACGCCGCCCAACGCGCTGCTGGCCAGCGTCCTGGCCACCAGCCACGGCATCGAGATCGGGTTCGGCCGCTGGATGCTCCTGGGCCTGCCGCTCTCGGCGCTGATGCTGCTGGCCTGCTTCCTGTTGCTCACCCGCGTCCTCTATCCGCTCTCGAATCTCATGCCCGACGGGGCGGATACGGTCATCGCCCACGAACGCGCCGCGCTGGGGCCCATGCACAAGGGCGAAACCCGTGTCGCCATCGTCTTTGCCCTGGCCGCGGCGGGCTGGATGAGCCGCGGCGCGCTCGACCTGCCGCTTTCGGATGCGGGCATCGCCATCGCCGCGGCGATCGCGCTTTTCGTGCTGCCCGCGGGCGGCGGGACCGGCGCAGGCGCGGGCCGCCTGCTCGACTGGCGCGATACCGCCGCGCTGCCCTGGGGCATCCTCATCCTGCTGGGCGGCGGGCTGGCACTGGCCACCGGGTTCGAGCGCACCGGCCTCGCCGAATGGATCGGCGGCGGTTTCGCCTTCCTGGATGAATGGCCGCTCTGGCTGCTTGTCATGGCCGTCGCCGGGCTCACCCTGATGATCACCGAGGTAAGTTCCAACACCGCCGTCACCGCCACCTTCCTGCCCATCCTCGGCGCCGTTGCCATCGGCATGGGCCTGCCGGTCGAATGGCTGATGGTGCCCGCGGCCATGGCGGCCTCCATGGCCTTCATGATGCCGGTCGCCACCCCGCCCAACGCCATCGTCTTCGGCTACGAGGGAATGCGCATGGCCGACATGGTGCGCGCCGGGATCTGGCTCAATATCCTGGGCGTCGGGCTGATCACGCTGGCGATGTGGCTCGTCGCCGCCCCGGTGCTCGGGCTCTGAGCGCCCCCGGCCCTGTAGATCCGAGGGTTTGCCCACCTGATACCGGCCGCGCGCATCAAATCGGCCTCGCACGAGACCGGAAGAAAGGGCTGCACAAGGCCGCGGCCGTGTGCAGCCCGGGCGGCTGCGCCGCCGTTCCGGGCGGGCGCGCACTCGGTCAGGCGGGATCCTTCAGACCGGCTCGATATCCCCCAACGCCCGCGTGGCGTGAAACTCCGCCTCCCAGTCGGCAAAACGCCCCTCGCCAATCGCATCCCGCATCCCGGCCATGATCTCCTGGAAGTAATGCAGGTTGTGCCATGTCAGCAGCATCCCCGAGATCATCTCGTTGGCGCGAAAGACATGGTGCAGATAGGCCCGGGAATAGCCCCGGCAGGCCGGGCAGCCGCATGCCTCATCGAGGGGCCGGGGATCATCGGCATGGCGCGCGTTCTTGAGGTTCACCACCCCGCGCCGCGTCCATGCCTGCCCCGTGCGCCCCGACCGCGACGGCAACACGCAATCCATCATGTCCACCCCGCGCTTCACGGCGCCCACAATGTCATCGGGCTTGCCCACTCCCATGAGGTAGCGCGGCCGATCCTCGGGCAGCATCCCCGGCGCGTGGTCCAGCACGCCGAACATCGCCTCCTGCCCCTCGCCCACCGCGAGGCCCCCGATCGCGTACCCCTCGAACCCGATCGCCTTGAGCGCCTCGGCCGACTCTTCGCGCAGATCGCGCTCCAGCCCGCCCTGCTGGATGCCAAAAAGCGCGTGTCCCGGCCGCTCGCCGAACGCCTCGCGCGACCGCGCGGCCCAGCGCATCGAAAGCCGCATGCTCTGCTCGATCCGCTTGCGGTCGGCGGGCAGCGCCGGGCATTCGTCGAAACACATCACAATGTCGCTGCCCAGCAGGCGCTGGATCTCCATGCTCCGCTCCGGCGACAGCTCATGGCGCGACCCGTCGATATGGCTCTTGAACGTCACCCCCTCCTCGGTCAGCTTCCTGAGACCGGCAAGGCTCATCACCTGGAAGCCCCCCGAATCCGTCAGGATCGGCCGGTCCCAGTTCATGAAGCGGTGCAAGCCGCCCAGCCGCGCCACCCGCTCCGCCCCCGGCCGCAGCATCAGGTGATAGGTATTGCCGAGAAGGATGTCGGCCCCCGTCGCGCGCACGCTCTCGGGCAGCATCGCCTTGACCGTGCCCGCCGTGCCCACCGGCATGAAGGCCGGGGTGCGCACCTCGCCCCGCGGTGTGCGGATCACGCCGCGCCGCGCCGCCCCGTCCCGACCGAGGAGTTTGAATTCAAATCTGCCTGTCATAAGCTGTCCCGAACCATTATGGGGGCCTCTTTACCCATCTCGCGCCCCCCTTGCCAAGGAGACACCCATGAGCGACCCGGAAAACCGCCTTCTGAAATTCGGATGGGAGGAATGGGTCGCCCTGCCCGAGCTGGGCGTGCCCGCGCTCAAGGCCAAGGTCGATACCGGCGCGCGCACATCCGCGATCCATGCCTATGACATCGAAACCTTCGGCCCCGCCGCGCGCCCCAAGGTGCGCTTTACCCTGCACCCGATCCCGGGGCGCGACGACCTGGTGATTCCCTGCTCGGCCCCGATCGTCGACCGTCGCGAGGTGACAAGCTCCAATGGCGAAAGCGAACATCGCTACGTCATCGAGACCCCCATCGCCGTGAACGGCGAAAGCTGGCCGATCGAGATCACGCTCACCAACCGCGCCACCATGAACAACCGGATGCTGCTGGGCCGGCAGGCACTGCTCGATCATATCACCATCGTCGCCACCGAACGCTTCCTGCAACCGCAGCTTTCCTTCGATGTCTATCACAGCGCCCGGATGCGCCAGGAGGCGCCCAACCGGTCGCTGCGCGTGGCCGTGCTCTCGCGCGAGAACAACTATTCCACCCGCCGCCTCGTCGAAGAGGGCGAGAAACGCGGCCACACGATCGAGGTGATCGACACCACCCGCTGCTACATGGCGATCAACGCGCTCGCCCCCGAAGTGCATTACGACGGCAAGCGCCTGCCGCGCTATGACGCGGTGATCCCGCGCATCGGCGCCTCGATCACCCCCTACGGCACCGCCGTCGTGCGCCAGTTCGAAACCATCGGCACATTCTGCGTCAACTCCTCGGCCGGAATCACCGCCAGCCGGGACAAGCTCTATGCCCATCAGCTCATGGCGCGGGCGCGGATTGGCATGCCCAACACCGCCTTCGCCGCAAGCCCCAAGGATACCGGCAACCTCATCGGCCTTGTCGGCACCGCACCGCTGATCGTGAAACTGCTCGAATCGACGCAGGGCAAGGGCGTCGTGCTGGCCGAAACGAAAAAGGCCGCCGAATCGGTGATCGACGCCTTTCGCGGGCTCAAGGCCAATTTCCTGGTGCAGGATTTCGTCAAGGAGGCGGCCGGCGAGGATATCCGCTGCCTCGTGATCGGCGGCAAGGTCGTGGCCTCGATGAAACGCACCGGTGCCGAGGGCGATTTCCGCTCGAACCTGCATCGCGGCGGATCGGCCAGATCGGTGCGCATCTCGAAGGAAGAGCGCGAAACCGCGATCCGCGCCGCCCGCACCTTCGGCCTCAACCTCTCGGGCGTGGACCTCCTGCGCTCGGAAAGCGGGCCCAAGGTGCTCGAAGTCAATTCCTCGCCCGGGTTCGAGGGGATCGAGGTCTCGACCGGCAAGAATGTCGTGGCCAAGCTCTATGACGAGATCGAGAACAACGTCCGCCCCACCCCCGTGCGCCGCCGCAAATCCGCCACGCGCGGCGCATGACGCGCCGAAAGACTGGACAAGCGCGAAGCGAGCGGCGAGCCTGATCCGGACAAGGGAGAATGACCATGAACCAGATGACAGCCCCCGAGCTTCTCACCGAAACGCTGGACCAGGGCGTGCTCACGCTGACACTCGGCAACGGCAAGGCCCATGCGCTCAATGCCGCGCTGATAGGCGCCCTGCACAGCGCCGTCAGCCGTGCTGCCGAAAACCCGGATGCCCGCGTGATCGTGATCGACGGGCCGGGCCATATCTTCTGCGCCGGGCATGACCTCAAGGAAATCGCCCGCCACCGCGCCGACCCCGACCATGGCGAGGCTTACCTGCGCGCGCTCTTTGCCGATTGCGCCGCGATGATGCAGGCGATCACCTTCTCGCCCCTGCCCACCATCGCGATGGTGGATGGCATCGCCACCGCCGCCGGGCTGCAACTGGTCGCGGCCTGTGACATGGCCTTTGTCTCGCACAACGCCACGGTCTGCCTGCCCGGCGTGGTGAACAACGGGTTCTGCACCACGCCCGCCGTCGCCGTTTCGCGCGCGGTGGGTCGCAAGCACCTGATGGAGCTTCTGCTCACCGGCACGCCCAAATCCGCCGACTGGGCGCTGCGCGCGGGGCTCGTCAACGAGGTGACGGACCCGGCCGAGCTGCGCGCACACACGATGGCGTTCGCCGCGACGCTGGCCGGCCGCAACCCCGGCCCCATCGCCAGCGGCAAGGTGACGACCCACCGCCATCTCGAACTCGACCTGCCCGCGGCCTACGAGATGGCCACCGAAACCATGATCGGCCATTTCATGGACCCCGACCGCATCGCCCACGAGAAGGACTCGCGCTGGTCCGGTTAGGGCGGCCCCGTGCTCCCCGGGGGCGGCTTCGCCGCTGTTCCGGGCGATGCGCCACGTCAATTTGAAGCGATACGCGAATCCCCGCCCGAACGCCGGGTTAACCTTTGCAACCGTTACCGAAACATGAATGCGCCCGGCAGCCGGGCAGCAGCCGGATGTCAGCCGGATGTCACCCCCCGGAATCACGCGTTTCGATCACGTTAACCCGCGCGCACTTTACCTCGGCGCCTTGAATCCTTATATCTTTGCTCAGGAAATACGTGAGGCTTTCATGACCAACCAGCCCGAACCCCTCGAAGGCACCCCCCTGATCGCGCCGTCGACCGTCACCCATCCGCTCTACGATTCGATCGTCGAGGCATGCCGATCTGTTTATGACCCTGAAATTCCAGTGAATATTTATGACCTCGGCCTGATCTACACGATCGACATCAATGACCAGAACGAGGTTTACGTGATCATGACCCTCACCGCGCCGGGCTGCCCCGTCGCGGGCGAGATGCCCGGCTGGGTCGCCGACGCGATCAGCCCCATTCCCGGCGTGAAGCAGGTCGATGTCGAACTGACCTGGGATCCGCAATGGGGCATGGACATGATGAGCGACGAAGCCCGGCTTGAACTCGGGTTCATGTAATGAAATCCAACCACTGAAAGGGGAAGTTCATGTTCGGAATTCCCGGAAAACAGGCCATCACGATGACCCCGGCCGCCATTGCGCAGATCACCAAGCTGATGACCTCCAAGGGGCACCAGGGCCTGCGCATCGGCGTCAAGAAGGGCGGCTGCGCGGGCATGGAATACACCATGGACTATGTCGATGCGGTCGATCCCAATGACGAACTGGTCGAACAGGACGGCGCCCGCATCATGATCGCACCCATGGCGCAGATGTTCCTCTTCGGCACCGAGATCGACTACCAGACCTCGCTGCTCGAATCGGGATTCGTCTTCAACAACCCCAACGTGACCGAAGCATGTGGCTGCGGCGAATCCATAAAATTCAAGGATATCGAAGAGTTGCAGGCCGATACTCAACCGGAAGAGACCCGCGGTTAAGCTGCGCCAAAACCCCTCCCTTGACCCGGCTGAAAACCCCGCGATGATGGCGCGACACTGAAAACGCGGGAGGGGCGGATGCGCCGGAAACTGGCTGCCGGAAACTGGAAGATGAACGGGCTGACCGACTCGCTTGACGAGCTTCGGTCCCTGGCCAGGGCCCATCCCGACCCGGCGGTCGACATCCTCGTCTGCCCCCCCGCGACGCTCATCTCTCAGGCCGCTCAAGTTTGCGCAGGGCTTCCCGTCGCCATCGGCGGGCAGGATTGCCATACCGAACGCACAGGCGCGCACACCGGCGATCTATCGGCAGAAATGCTAAAGGATTCCGGGGCTTGCGCGGTGATCCTCGGGCACTCCGAACGTCGCGAAGACCATGGCGAAACCAGCGACATGGTCCGGGCCAAGGCCCGGGCTGCCCATGCGGCGGGGCTCATGGCGGTGATCTGCCTCGGCGAATCCCTCGCCCAGCGCGACGCCGCCAACACGCTCGACATCATCGCTGCACAGATGTCGCTCTCGATCCCAGACACGTCGACCGCCGAGAATCTCGTCATCGCCTATGAACCGATCTGGGCCATCGGCACCGGCAAGCTGCCCGACGCCGCCCAGATCGGCGAGGTGCATGATTTCATCCGCACCCGGCTCGAACGCCGCTTCGGCCCGGGCGCGGGGCGCGGTATGCGCATCCTATACGGTGGATCGGTCAAGCCCAACAATGCCGACCAGGTCTTCCGCGTGCCCAATGTCGATGGCGCACTGGTTGGCGGAGCCTCGCTCAGGGCCGAAGATTTCTCGCCCATAATCAAGGCCCTGTCCCAAACCGGTTAACCGTCGCCGCACCACGCTTGGAGACACGCCGCCCGGGCATGGCGAGCGCACATTGATCATGGCCACGCGGCGATGCCTTTCCGCATGGATTTTTCTTTCCCCGATCACGAAACTGGTTTAGGTTTCCCGAAAGAAACTTTCGGAAACCCTGAAATCATGACCATCCATCCACGCCCCTCCGCCGCCAGCGCCCCGGCTGTCGGCGTTTACGATGCCGAACCGATCCCGCCCGCAGCCCGGGACGAGATCGACCGCTTGCTGCAATCTGGCGATCTCTTCCGCTACACCGCCCCGGAAAACGCCCCGGTCACGCTGCTCGAACGGGAATTCGCCGCGCTGATGGGCGTGAAATACGCGCTGGCCGTCTCGTCCTGCTCGGCGGCGCTCTTCCTGTCGCTCAAGGCGCTCAGCCTGCCGCGCGACGCGCGTGTGCTGATCCCCGGCTTCACCTTCGCCGCCGTGCCCTCCGCGGTTGTGCATGCCGACTGCATCCCCGTCCTGTGCGAAGTGGGCGAGAATTACCGGATTGACATCAAAGACTTCGAAGCCAGGATCGATGACGGAATCGCCGCCGTGATCATTTCCCACATGCGCGGCCACACCTCCGACATGGATGCCATCATGGCGCTGTGCGATGCTCGCAACATCCCGGTGATCGAGGATGCGGCCCACAGTCTCGGCACCACCTGGGCCGGGCGGCGCATCGGCACGATCGGGCGCGTGGGTTGCTTCTCGTTCCAGTCCTACAAGCTCGTCAATGCGGGCGAAGGCGGGATTCTCATCACCGACGACGCCGATCTGGTGGCCCGCGCGGTCATCATGTCGGGCGCCTATGAACACAACTGGTCGAAACACCTCGCCCCCGGCGACAACCGCGCCGATCTGGAACAGGCGTTCGGCCAGTGGCAGAACCGTCTGCCGCTTTACAACCTTCGGCTTTCCAACCTCTCGGCGGCGGTGATCCGCCCACAATTGCCCGAGGTCGCGCGCCGTGTCCGCGACGGCCGTCGCAACCACGATTTCGTGGCCGCGCGCCTCGACGCCTCGCCCTGGATCTCCGTGCCCGACGCCCTGCCCCCCGAGGAACGCGCGCCCGACTCGATCCAGTTCAACCTTTGCGGCGTCACCGATGACGACACCCGCGCCTTCGTCGCCGCCGCGGCGGAACGCGGGGTCAAGGTGCAGGTCTTCGGCCTCTCGACCGACAATGCCCGCGCCTTCTGGAACTGGCATTTCATCCCCGGCGGCACGCCCGAACTGCCGCAAACCCGCGCCATGCTTTTGCACGCCTGC